>CAZXTV010000017.1:0-15206 GCA_964643705.1 uncultured Arenimonas sp.
TCCACCGAATCCAGGATCAATCAGGCCTTCGCCCCGCCTTCGCAACTAACCGCAAACGAAGCCGCATTCACCCCATCGCGAAGCGAAAGCACGGACACCACGCACTTCTCGCCCGTCCGGCGCACGAAGGGCAAGGAGTCGCCGGGCCGGTAATTTCCGTAGGCAGGCTTCCCCGCGGAATCTGGCGTCGAGAGCGTGAGCCAGACATGGGAGTCGGTGATGTTGTTCACCCCCAGCACCGTACCCGGATCAAGCTGCATCGACTCCTGTTCGGACAACAATGCGTCGTAGCCACCGGTAACTTTCCCGGTGCCGCTCAAGGCAAGCCGGAGCTTGTCGTTTTCCAACTGAGCGAGACGGAGCTTGTCGAGGTTCGAATTGGCCAGCCGCTCCAGCGCGCGAACGGCGTCCTTGGCGTCGCCCAGGCCTGATCCGCGGATGTCGCCGCGCAGCGCGTCCAGCGAGGCCCGCAGCGCCTCGAACTCTTCCTTCTGCTGGGTCGCGATCCGGTCGATCGCCGTGTTCTGGTCGATGACCTGGGCCTTGGCCCAGTGGTAGCCGTCCTCGCCGACCCAGCCCACGAAGACCAGGGCCAGGGAGACCGCCAGGCTTTGGGTAGGTGCCTTCCGGATCCTGTGGAACAGCTCGATGGTGTTGTTCCACCAGTTGCGCACCCGCGCCACTGCGCGCGCCAGCACACCCGGCCTGCGGACTTCCGCCGCGGCCGGCGCGTTCTCGTTTTCCATGGGTGTCCCCTGCCCTGATTAATGGAGGGGACGCTAGCACAGCCTCGCGCCGGCGGGCTCCCAGCGGCCAGGGATTTTCGACCCGGGCTATTTCACCACGCACCCCGCGAACCGCCCCTCCAGCTGGCGTTGCACCAGCTGCCAACGCTCCAGGCAAAACTGGTCCCGCGCCAGGCGCAGGGCCGCAAGGTGCGTCTCGCCATTCGTGTTGATGTGGAAGTTCAGTTTGCTGCGGAAGTCGTCAATCGCCGCCTGGAACTGGCGGCCGGTGTCGGGGTCGATCGAAGTGATGCACGGGGCCGCTTCGGCCTGCAGTTTTTCCAGCAGCACGGCGCAGTTCTTCCCCATTCCTTCGGCCGCGGCCTCTACCTGCCGCTGCGGTCCGGCGGAGTCGTCGAGGAAGCGCGTCTCGCCGCCCACCCAGGTATCCACGCCGCCCGGGTATTGGCGCACTTCGGTGAACTCCTGCTCGAAGGTGATGCGGTAGGGCTGGTACCACTCGGAAGGACTGGCAACGTCGGGCAGGCAGTCGGCTTCGTGGCGCAGCATGGCGCGGCGGCCGCCCTGCCCGCCTTCGCCGTCCCCCCGGGGCGGCAGCGCCTCGGCGGGCGACACGCTGACGATCGTGCAGCCTTTGTAGGCCCCGGCGCGCGACTCGTCAGGCAAGGGTCCTGCCAGCAGGGGAATGTCCCCCGAACCGCAGGACACCAGCCCAACAAGGGCAACAAGCCAAACGTGGCGCCAGGCTGCGGGGAAATGATTGCTTTCCAACTTTTTCTCCTTCCGGGGGCCCGCAGGGGCGCGGGCGGGTCTAGCTGCCGTCGGCAACCACGCTAATGTTCCCGCTGCGCTCGAGCGTGGCAAGTCTTACCTTCTGCAGGCCTTGCATGCCTGCGTTCTCGCGCACGGCGCTCAGCAGGTCTTTCTCGCTGATGTTGCTCTTGCGCATCGCATCCCACTGGATGCTGCCGTCCACCACCAGGGTGCGGCTGACGCCTTTCACCAGGTTGCCGAACCCGTCCCAGTGGAAGGACGCGCTGGCGAATGCGTAATGAAGCAGCACCAGCGCCAGCGACGCCGCCATGGTGCCGAAGAAGGGCGAGTTGCCGGTGACCGTGCGGCTAAGGATCGATCCGATCAGGATGCCCATGATGACGTCGAAGGCGGTGAACTTGCCGACGAAGCGTTTGTCGCCCAGGCGGACGAAGGCGATGCCGACCGGGTAGATCAGCGCCGCCCGGAGCACCATCTGCCAGGCGGTCAGCTCGTCGGCGCTTAGCCCCAGCGCGTGGTCGAGGCCGGACCAGAGGGTGTCGAACATCGTGCTTCTCCTGCGTGCCGGGGCCTTCCAATGTAGCCCCGGTACCCCGGGATTCGCGCAGTTCGACCCTGGGGGGGTCGTCCGGCCGGCCGCGGGGGTCCGCCCCGCCCCGCCGGCACGCTTCGGAAAAAGGCTTGTTTTGTGCTGTTTTTCCTGGCGCCGGGCCGGACCGGACCTGAACCGAACTGCTTTGCGGCGGTGCCGCTTGACGGCCAAATTTTGTAAGGCTAGCGTCCGCAAAGTGTCATGCAGATGTGATCTGCGTCACACGTCCGGGTGGCGTGGAATCTTCTGCTGATACGAGAAGCCTAAAGGCTCGCGTAGCTGGAGTTTGTGCCCAGGGGACCCGGGGCAGGGATGCAAAACACGGCCGCTTTGCGGCAATCGCTGTTTTCCTATTTCGGGGATCCACCAACGTGAGCAACAACACTCGCAAGCTTCGTTTGCGCGGCATCGTCGTGGCTACTTCCTTCGCCCTCGCAGCCCAGGCGGCCCTCGCCGCGGGCGCGCAACCCGCACCCCGGGTTGACCTGAGCGCGATCGACTCGGGCACGCAGTTCGACCAATTCATCGTCAAGTACAAGGCCGGTTCGCCGGAAGCCGCCAGCCCGGCCGAACTGGGCCGCGCGCTGCAGGTTGCGTCGGTCAACGCCAACCAGCTGGTCCAGGCCAGCCGCGCCCGGCAGGAAAAGCGCAACGGACCAAGCAAGCCCCTGGCCGCCAGCCACGTGCGCCGCATGTCCCTGGGCGCCGACGTCGTGGCCACCTCGCAGAAGCTGGATGCGGCCGAAGCCGAAACCCTGATGCGCCAGATCGCGGCCAATCCGAACGTTGAATACGTCCAGATCGACCGCGTGATGACCCATATGCTGACGCCCAACGACCCCAGCTACAGCCAGCAGTGGGGATACACCGACGCCGACGCCGGCATCCGCGCCAACACCGCGTGGGACGTGGCCAACGGCTCGGGCATCATCGTGGCGGTGCTCGACACCGGACACGTCAGCCACTCCGACCTCAACGCCAACATCGTCGCCGGCTACGACTTCATCTCCAACACCACCACGGCGGGCGACGGCAACGGCCGTGATTCCGACCCGTCCGACCCGGGCGACTACTACGCCGGCAACCCGTCCAGCTGGCACGGCACGCACGTGGCCGGCACGGTGGCCGCGGTGACCAACAACGCCAAGGGCGTGGCCGGCACGGCCTGGGGCGCCAAGGTGATGCCGGTGCGCGTGCTCGGTCGCGGCGGTGGCTCCACGTCGGACATCGCCGACGCCATCATCTGGGCCTCGGGTGGCAGCGTCAGCGGCGTGCCCACCTTGTCGGCGGCCAACGCGGCCGACGTCATCAACATGTCGCTCGGTGGCAGCGGTTCCTGCGACACCACCACGCAGAACGCGATCAACAGCGCCGTCAGCCGCGGCACCACCGTGGTCGTGGCGGCGGGCAACAGCAATGCCAACGCCTCGGGCTTCACCCCGGCCAGCTGCAACAACGTGGTTAACGTGGCCTCGGTCACCAGTGCCAGCGCGCGTTCGAGCTTCTCGAACTACGGCACCTCGATCGACGTGTCGGCGCCGGGCTCGAACATCCTGTCCACGCTCAACAGCGGCACGCAGGGTCCGGGCACCGAAAACTACGTGTCCTACAACGGCACCTCGATGGCGGCCCCGCACGTGGCCGGCGCCGTGGCGCTGGCGCAGAGCCGTCGCCTGGCCCTGGGCCTGGCGCTGTGGACGCCGTCGCAGGTGGAAGCCAACCTGAAGTCGACGGCGTACGCACTGGCGGGCGCGTGTTCGGGTGGCTGCGGCGCGGGCATCATCAATGCCCGGGCCCTGGTGGACCTGGCCGGTGGTGGCACCACGCCGCCGCCCCCGCCGCCGTCGGGCACGACCACGTACAGCAACAATACCGACTACGCCATCAACGACAACAGCACGGTGACCAGCTCGATCAGCGTTTCCGGCCGCACCGGCTACGCGCTGTCGAGCACCGCGGTGGCGGTGAACATCGTGCACACCTACAAGGGCGACCTGAAGGTCGACCTTCTGGCGCCGGATGGTTCGGTGTACGTGCTGCACAACCGCTCGGGCGGCAGCGCCGACAACATCATCGGCACCTACACCGTCAACCTGTCGTCCGAGACCAAGAACGGCACCTGGCGGCTGCGCGTGAACGACAACGCCGGTGGCGACGTCGGCTACATCAACAGCTGGTCGATCACGTTCTGATTTCCCTATGGCTGTTTTGGAAAGGAACCCCTGCCTCGGCCGGGGTTTCCTTTTTCCGCTAGGTTTGCTTGCCGTCAACCCCCGCCATGGCCTGCTTCACCCGCCGTGCAAGCTCGGCCTGCCGATAGGGCTTGCGCAGCAGTTGGACGCCGGCATCGAGCCTTCCGTGGCGGTCCATGGCGTCCTCGGCGTAACCCGAAGCGAACAGCACCGGCAACGACGGCCGCAGGGCCGCAGCCGCCGCAGCCAACTGTGAACCGTTCATGCCACCCGGCATCACGACGTCGGTGAACAACAGGTCCACCGGTTCGCCGGCGTGCAGCACGGCCAGGGCCTCGTGTCCGTTGGCCGCCGCCAGCACCCGGTAGCCCAGAGACTCCAGCCGCGTCTGGGCGAAACTGCGCACCAGCGCGTCGTCTTCCACCAGCAGGATGATGCCGCTGCCGCCTTCGACCGTTTCGTCGCGCGGCAGCACACGCACGGCCTCGCCATCGTGACGCGGAAGATAGAGTCGCACGTGGGTGCCGCGGCCTGGCTCGGACTCCAGCGCCACGTGTCCGCCCGACTGCTTCACGTAGCCGTACACCATGCTCAGGCCCAAGCCGGTGCCCTTGCCGATTTCCTTGGTGGTGAAAAAGGGCTCAAACACGCGCCCGATCGTCTCCGGGGCGATGCCGGTGCCGGTGTCGGACACGGAGACCACGACGTAATCGCCGGCCTGGACGTCGGGATTCTGGGCAACGTAGGCGTCCTGCAGGCGGGCGTTGTCTGTCTTGATCACCAGCCGGCCACCACGCGGCATGGCGTCGCGGGCATTGAGGCAGAGGTTGAGGACGGCGCTTTCAAGCTGGGCAAGATCGGCCAAGGCGGTCCACAGGCCGGGGTCGCAGGCCATTTCGATCTCGATGTGCTCGCCCAGCGTACGGCGCAGCAGGGCATCCATGCCGGCCAGCATGGCATTGGCGTCCACGGGCTGTGGCTCAAGCGACTGCTTGCGCGCGAAGGCCAGCATCCGCTGGGTGAGCTCCGCGCCGCGCTCCGCGGCCTGTGCCACCATCTGGGCCAGTCCGCGCAAGCCGGGGTCGTGTTCCAGCGCATCGGACAGCACTTCGGCATTGCCCAGGATGACGGTCAGCAGGTTGTTGAAGTCGTGCGCCATGCCGCCGGTTAGCTGGCCCACCGACTCCAGCCGCTGCGACTGCCTGAGCTGCTCTTCCAGCGTCATGCGCTCGGTGATGTCCATCATGCCGCCCACCATGCGCACTGGCCGGCCTTCCGCGTCGCGGATGACGAAGCCGCGATCGACCACGCGGGCATAACGCCCGTCGCGGCAGCGGAAACTGTATTCATCGCGCCACTGGACACCGCCCTTGTCGATCACCGCGTGGATTCCCTCCACTACGCGGTCGAGTTCGCCGGGATGGATCCGCGACGTCCAGGAGCGCGAGTCCGGCTCGACGTCCTCGGGCGCGTAACCGAACAGGGACTGGATTCCGCTGCTCCACCAAATGGCGTCGCTGCGCAGATCCCAGTCCCAGACCGCATCGGCGGTGGCTTCGGCAACGTAACGGAAGCGTTCCTCGCTGGCCGTCAGTTCGGCGGTAAGCTGCTTACGCTCGGTGACGGTGCGGAAGTACACCGCCAGTCCGCGCGGCGACGGATAGACGCTGATCTCGAACCAGTTGTGCAGCGGACCGTACCAGACCTCGAAGCTGCGGGCCTGGCCGTCATGCATGGCCTGGCGATAGGCCTCGAATTCCGGGGCGACGAGCGTCTCGGGGAACTCGTCCCAGAGCCTGCATCCGATCAGTTCGGTGGCCGGGCGATTGAGCTGCAGCTCGGCCTGCGCATTGACGAAGACGAACCGCCAGTCATGGTCGAGCAGGTAAAACGCATCGGACATGCTGTCCAGGGTCGCGCGCAAGCTGGTCGCCACCTGGCCCAGTTCGTCCTGTTCGCGGCGTCGCGCGGTGATGTCCTGCAGGATCCCGACCACCCGAAGCACGCGGCCGGACGCGTCCACCTCCGGTTCGGCGGCCACCGTCACCCACTTTTTTTCGCCCGCCGGCGTAACCACTTCCGCATCAAGGCGATAGGGCCGCGCTTCGGCGACGCATCGTTCCAGCCCCTCGCGAAGCGGGGCCTGCCACTGCCGCGGGTGCAGGGCCCAGACCCCGTCCACGCTGGGCAGGGGCCTGCCCTCGGGCCAACCCACTATCTTGTGCACTTCGGGCGACCACTCGAAGTCGCCGCTGGCAACGTCCAGGGCCCACCCACCGACAAGGGCCAGGCGGCCGGCGATGCGTGCCAGCGAATTGCGCCGGCGCAGCTGTTCGGCCAGGCGCTTTTGCTCGGAAATGTCCTGGGCAACGCGCAGCAGGCTGGTCACCTCGCCAGCGGGGTCGCGCAGCGCCGTCACCGCCACACGTGCCCAGGTCTCGCGCCCGTCGGGGGCCAGGTAGCGCTCTTCGCCCTCATGTCCGTGCAATTCGCCAGACGCCACGGCCGCGTCGCGCCCGGCAACGTCCTCGCGCCCGTCGGGGTGCAGCCACTGGGCCAGCGGCTGGCCGCGCACGCTGCTTTCCGTCACACCGATCATGTGCCGGAACGAGGCATTGGCCAGCGCCAGGTTGCCGTCCGGGTGCACGACGGAAATGCCCACGGGGGCCTCGTCGAAGACGCGGCGGAACATGGCCTCGCTTGCCCGCAGGCTTTCGTTGAGGCTCGCCAGCTCGCCCGACTGCCGGTACAGCTCGGCTTCCTTGCCCGCCAGGTCGTCGAGCACCCTGTCAACACCCGCTGCACTGTCCACGTGCGCGCGCATGAAGTCGGTGACGTCCTCGACCCGGTGGATGATGTAGTGCACCTGCCCGTCATCGCCGATCACGGGCGCATTCACCGGGCTCCAGAAACGCTCCTCGAAGCCGCCATTGCCGTCGGGAATGGGATAGCGCTGTATCGCCATCACGTCCTGCGCGCGGAAAGCCAGCACGCGCTCAAGCGATGCGCGAAGGTTGCGGGTCCCGTCGGCGCCGGGCTCGGCGGGATCATCCGGAAACGCGTCGAAAAGGCCGCGACCGACAAGATCCTCGCGGCGTGTGCCGGTGGCCTCGAGATAGGCATTGCTGACCGCGACGATACTCAGGTCCTGCGCCGCCATCACCAGGAAGCGCCCCGGCGCAGCCTCGAACAGGGCCCGAAAGTGCGCGCGCGCAGCCGTGGCCTCGGCCCGGGCAGCCAGTTCACGACCCGCCAGGTTGTCGCGTTCTCGCCGCGCCTCGAAAAGGGGCGTGACGTCGGCGATGTAACCTTCGACCCAGGCCATGCTGCCGTCGGCACTTTGCAGCACGCGGCCCTGCTCCCAGACCCAGCGAAACTGCCCGTCGCGACGCCGGATGCGGTAGTACAGCCGGAATGGGGTGCGCGCCGCCGCGGCGCGGTCCACTTCCTCCGCCACCACATCAGCGTCCTCCGGGTGGATCAGGCTCCCATAGGAACACGTGCGACTTCCCACGAGGTCGGCGGCCTCGTAGCCCGTGAGCTCGCGAACGCCGTCGCTCACCCAGGCCATGGTCCAGTGCGCGTCGTTGCCGCAGCGGTAGGCCATTCCCGGAAGGCTGTTGAGGATGCCCTCGAAGCCGGACGGATCGGGACCATCGAACGAGACGGGGTAGACACGTTGCGCCATGAGCGCCTCCTGTTTGGGCGTCAGGATAGTCCCTTGGGAAGGGTGTCGACACGCAGAAAACGTTCGAAGCTCGTCTTGCGTCACACTTCAGTCGGGCCGGCGCAGAAACGCCCGTGGCCCGCACGGGTCCGCATTGCAAAAAGCCCGAATGGAAAGCCTCTTGATCAAGCGTGCTGAACAGACAAGTGACGATTTTTTTTCGTCAGGCCGTTTGCGTCTCGACGATATCTTCCGGCCTGACCACGCCCCCTGACCGCGGGATCAGGAGCTGCCCGAACAGCACGCCGTCCCCGAAGCGCCGGTAGGTTGTCAGCGTGCGAAGCGGCTCGCCACCTTCGGTACGCAGACCGGTGCCGGGGTCGATGTTCACCAAACCGCAGCGTGCGCACGGCTTGGCTACCTCGAACTGCACGTCACCGATGCGCACCGACGTCCAGCGGTCCTCGTCGTAGGCGGGCACACCGTCCACCACCAGGTTGGGACGGAAGCGGGACATGTCCACTGGCACGGCGAGCCGCTGGTTCAGGTCTTCCAGCGATGCGCGACTCACCATCAGGAGGGGCATGGCGTCGGCGAAGCTGACCTCGTCGCCCGGCTTGCCACGCGACGACGTCACTTGGCGCACTTCGCCCGGACCCATGTGGACCAGGCGCACCGGGCGCTGCAGGTAAAGGGAGAACCACTCGTCGGCCGAACGCCCCGCGGACCGGGCCACCAGGTGGCTCTTCCACACTTCCACGGGAATGGCTTCGGCCAGGTGGTCGCTGCGCAGCACCTGCATCGGCATGCCCGGCGCTTGCAGGCGCAGGCCATCGTCCAGGGGTTCGGCGCTCACCAATAACAGGCGCGGCAGCTGTCGGGCGGTCAGGAACTTTCCATCCGGATCGACCAGCATCCACCGGCGGTCATGCTCCAGCCCGCGCGCCTGTACCGCAGCGTGGGCCACCTGCTGCCCGGCGCAGGACTTCACCGGGTAGATGTGGATTGACGACAAGGTGGCCATGCTTCGTCGAGCCTGGATCAGGCTTGCAGACGCCAGGCCAATTCGGTACCCGCGCGCAGCGGCACCAGCGCCGTGGCGCCTTCGCCCAGCTCGGCCGGCAGCGTCCACGCTTCGCGCGCCAAAGTGATGCGGTCGGTGTTGCGCGGCAGGCGGTAGAAATCCGGGCCGTGGAAGCTGGCGAAGGCTTCCAGCTTGTCGAGCGCCCCTTCGGCTTCGAACACTTCGGCGTACAGCTCCAGCGCGGCGTGCGCGCTGTACATGCCGGCGCAGCCGCAGGCCGATTCCTTGGCGCCGCGGGTATGCGGGGCGCTGTCGGTGCCCAGGAAAAACTTCGGGCTGCCACCGGTGGCCGCGGCCACCAGGGCCAGGCGGTGTTCTTCGCGCTTGAGCACCGGCAGGCAGTAGTGGTGCGGGCGCAGGCCGCCGGTGAACAGCGCGTTGCGATTCATCAGCAGGTGGTGCGGAGTGATGGTGGCCGCAACGTTGGCCGGCGCGGCGGCGATGAACTCCGCGGCCTGTCGGGTGGTGATGTGTTCCAGCACCACGCGCAGCTTGGGGAAACGCTGCAGCAGCGGCTTGAGCAGGTTTTCTATGAACACCGCCTCGCGGTCGAACACGTCCACGCCGGCATCGGTGACTTCGCCGTGCACCAGCAGCGGCAGGTCGTGGTCCTGCATGGCCTGCAGGGTGTCGGCGCAGCGCTCTATGTTCGACACGCCGGCATCGGAATTGGTGGTGGCGCCGGCCGGGTACCACTTCACCGCATGCACGAAACCACTGGCCTTCGCGTCGGCGATGTCCTGCGGCGACGTGCGCTCGGTCAGGTACAGCGTCATCAGCGGTTCGAAGCCCATGCCCGCCGGCAGCGCGGCCAGGATGCGGTCGCGGTAGGCGCCGGCCAGGGCCACGTTGGTCACCGGCGGCGCCAGGTTGGGCATGACGATGGCGCGCGCGAACTGGCGGGCGGTGTCGGGCAGCACGCGCGCCAGCATGTCGCCGTCGCGCAGGTGCAGGTGCCAGTCGTCGGGGCGGGTAAGGCTAAGGGAGGTCATCGCGGCCACGGGGTCGGGGGCAAGGCCGCCATTTTCGCATGAAGTCGCGGCGGGGCTGGCTCAGGCCGGCGGGTCGTCGGGCTCGGCAGGTGCAAGCCCCGGAAGCGCAGCCAGCGCCGCCTTGCGCCCGCGGGCCGTGGTCGCGGGGTGTGGCAGCGTGGGGGCCGCCCGAACCATGGCGCGGGCGCGGGCCGGTGCCTCGGCCAGCAGGCGCGGGATCAGCGCGGCTTCGGGCAGGTTTTTCCAGTACTTCTTCGGCATCTCTTTCTGCATGGCCCGCACCTTCACCCGGGCCGGGTTGAAGATGCTGGCGTAGTAGGTGCGCCACAGGGCCTCGCCGGCGGCGTCGGGGGCGTCGGGCAGTTCCGCCCGCGTGGCGCCCGGGCCGAAGGCCAGCGTGCCGCCGTCCCAGGCCACGCTGCGATAGGGCGTGAAGATCGCCCAGCGCATGCCGGCGAAACGTTTGGCGAAAAACGGCGCCACCCGGTCGACGATGTGGTGGCCGGGTTCGAACCAGGCCAGGAAATCGTCGCCGCCGGGGCGGATCTCGCGGAAGCGTACGAAGGCCTTCATCTTGTGGCTGTCGCGCCTGACCTCGCGCTCGAGCTTGTCCAGCGCCAGGTTGTCGGGATCGCTGGGGTCGTCGATGGCGCCACGTTCGCCGTGCAGCAGTCGCCAGGCGATCTGGTGCAGCAGTGGCAGTCGGGCCGGGGCGGCGTGGCACAGCGCCGTGGCCGCGCGTTCGACGAAGGCCCTGGGCAGGCGCAGGTCGCTGCGCTGCGGCGGCGCACTGGCCACGTCGGGGGCAAGCAGCAGCCCGGGGCCGTCCTCGCCCCAGTCCACGTCGCAGGGCGGCACGCCCGCGCGCAGCGCGGCGCCCAGGGCCTTGCGCCAGGTGTCCTGGTCCCAGCCCGGCGTCACCCTCGCCGACCATCGCGGATGCCAGCCCTTCATCCGAACAGGTCGGCCTGCCGCGGCGGCGGCGCCAGTTGCGCGCGCAGGCGGTCGGGGCGATCCAGGGCAGGGCCGGGCACGTGGTCGGCCAGCTGCACGAAGGGCAGCAGCTTGGCCAGCGGCGCCCGCAGGCGCGCCAGGTCGGCCACGCGCAGCCGGCGGTGCCGGCGTGCCCTGATGACGCGCGCAACATTGCGGGTGCCCAGGCCCGGCACGCGCAGCAGCCATTCCCTGGCCGCCAGGTTCAGGTCCACCGGAAACCCTTCCGGGTGGCGCAGGGCCCAGGCCAGCTTGGGGTCGACGTCCAGGTCGAGCATGCCGGTGCCGGGCGGCGCGATTTCATCAACGCCAAACCCGTAGAAACGCAGCAGCCAGTCGGCCTGGTAGAGGCGATGCTCGCGCAGCAGCGGCGGCGACCGCGCGGGCAGCGCCGCGGAGGCATCCGGGATCGGGCTGAATGCCGAGTAATAAACCCGCCGCAGCTTGTAGTCGCCATAGAGCCGGTCGCTGGCCTGCAGGATGCGGCGGTCGTCGGCGGCATCGGCACCGACGATCATCTGGGTGCTTTGGCCGGCGGGCGAAAAACGCGGCGCTTTTTTCTCGGCCCTGGCTTCGTCGATGCGCAGGCGCAGCGCGCCCATGGCCTTGTGGATGCCGGGCAGGCGCTTTTCCGGAGCCAACGCCGCCAGGCCTTCTTCGGTCGGCAGTTCGACGTTGATGCTAAGCCGGTCGGCATACAGCCCGGCCTGGGCCAGCAGCTCGGGCGAGGCTTCGGGGATGGTCTTGAGATGGATGTAGCCCCGGAAGCGATGCTCCTTGCGCAGGCTCCGCGCCACGGCCACCAGCTGTTCCATCGTGTAGTCGCCGCTGCGGATGATGCCGCTGGACAGGAACAGGCCTTCGATGAGGTTGCGCTTGTAGAAGTCCAGCGTCAGGCGCACGACTTCCCCGGGCTGGAAGCGCGCGCGCGGCACGTTGCTCGAGACCCGGTTCACGCAGTAGGCGCAGTCGTAGACGCAGAAGTTGGTGAGCAGGATCTTGAGCAGCGAAACGCAGCGGCCGTCGGGCGTGTAGCTGTGGCAGATGCCCATGCCCCCCGTGCTGCCGATGCCGCCCGACCCGCGCGAATCACGCCTGGTGGCGCCGCTGGAGGCGCAGGACGCGTCGTACTTTGCGGCGTCGGCCAGGATGGCCAGCTTGCGGTTGATTTCCATGAAGGCAGCGTGGCCGGGGCAAGTCGCAAAAGATGAGACCGCAGCGGCGGGTTCACTTCCGTGAACGCGGGCCACCCTGCGGCGCCTTCTTTTTTGCCTGTCCGGGCTTGAATCGTTCAGGATGGTCGTCACGCCCCGGGAGAACTCCGCATGGCTTCGACCTACGACACCATCATCCTTGGCGCCGGCACCGCCGGCCTGGCCGCGCTGCGCGAAGTGCGCAAGCGCACCGACGATTTCCTTCTGGTCAACGACGGGGCTTACGGCACCACCTGTGCGCGCGTTGGCTGCATGCCGTCGAAGGTGCTTATCGAGGCGGCCAATGCCTTCCACGCCCGCACGAAGCTGGACGAGTTCGGCGTCAGCGGCGTGGACGGGCTGGCCGTGGACATCCCGGCGGTGCTGGCACGGGTACGCAAGCTGCGCGATTACTACGTGTCCGGCGTGCTCAAGGCCACCGAAGGCCTTGGCGAGCGCAATCTTGCCGGCCGCGGCCGTCTGCTTGGGCCCGACCGCGTGGCCGTGGGCGACCGGGAGTTTTCCGCGCGCCGCATCATCCTGGCCACCGGCTCGCGGCCGGTGCTGCCGGGCCCCTGGACCAGGCTGGGCGATCGGATCTTCACCACCGACTCGCTGTTCGAGCGCGCCGACCTGCCCCGCCGCATCGCCGTCATCGGCCTGGGCGCCATCGGCGTTGAAATGGCCCAGGCAATGGCGCGGCTGGGCATCGAGGTCACCGCCTTCAGCAGCAGCGACCGCCTGGCCGGCCTGCACGATGAAAAAGTGAACGCGACGCTGCGCACGCTGCTGGACAAGGAATTCACCATCCACACCGGCCACGAAGTCGAGCTGGAGGCCGCGGGCGACGGCGTGCGCGTGCGGGCCGGCAAGGCCAGCGTCGAGGTGGACGCCGTGCTGGCCGCCATCGGCCGCCGCCCCAACCTCGACGACGTGGGCCTGGAAACCCTGGGCGTGGATCTCGATGAAAAGGGCCTGCCGCCCTTCGAACCCGGCCTGCTGCGCATCGGCGACACGCCGGTGTTCATCGCCGGCGACGTGAACACGCACGCACCGATCCTGCACGAGGCCGCGGACGAAGGATTCATCGCCGGCCGCAATGCGATGGCCGACGAGCCCATCTGCTACCAGCGGCGCACGCCCCTGGGCGTGGTGTTTTCCGATCCGGTTACGGCACACGTTGGCCAGCGACGGTCCGACCTGCCGGACGACACCGTGGTCGGCGAAGTGGACTTCCGCCGCCAGGGCCGCGCCCGCGCCGCCCAGAAAAACGAAGGCCTGCTGCGCGTCTACGCCGCCCAGGACAGCGGCTGCATCCTGGGCGCCGAGTTGTGCACGCCATCGGGCGACCACCTGGCGCACCTGCTGGCGCTGGCCGTGGACCAGAAGCTCACGGTCTTCGACCTGCTGCGCATGCCCATCTACCACCCGGTGCTGGAAGAAGGCCTGCGCACGGCGCTGCGCGAGGCCGGCAAGCAGGTGGACGACAGCCCGGACCGCAGCGACCTGGCCAACTGCCCGCCGCTGGGGTCCGAAGCGCTGGACTGAACCTTACTTGCCGTCGTTGTCGGCGTCGCCCGGCATGGCGCGTTCAACGCGGTCCCAGGCCGCCTTGGCTGCGCCCTTGGCCTTTTCCCAGGCCAGGCGGGACTTGCCCTTGGTGTCTTCCCAGCTGCGGCGCATGTCGTTTTCGGCGTCGTCGAAGGACCGGCCGGTGTGGCGCGCGCGACCGTCCCAGCCAACCTTGTAGGCCGGCGCGTAGTCGTCGTAACCGTAATCCTTCTCGTAGTACGGCTCGCGCTCGTACTGCTTGCGCCAGAAGCTGTCCTGCTCGGACGGGTCCAGGCGCACGCCCAGCGGGTCGCGGTTCTGGTTGCGTTCGCTGGGGTTTTCGAGTTTGTCGTTCCGGTTTGACATGGCATTGTTCCTTTTGTTGCTGGGGGGATTGGCCTACACGGCCGGGGGGTCCTGTTCGCGTTCGAAGCTGCGGTGCTGGCCGATGGCTTCGATGAAGCGCTTGATGAAACGTTTGTCCGGGCGGTCCGCCGCCATCACCCCTGGCTGGTCCAGGCCATTGCCGAGGCCGGCCTGTTCCATCAGGAGGCGGCCGGCGCCAAGCACGGCCATGGGTTTGCAGTGGCGGAACTGGTCGCGTACGAATTCGATGGCGCGGCCATCGGCGGCCAGGGCCCTGGCGGCGGCCTCGCCGCCGGGGAGGGCCACGGCGTCGAACAGCACGGCGGGTTCGTTTTCAAGCGACGCGTCGGCATCAAGCGCCTTGCGTCCGGCGCTGCGTACCGGCCCGATGCGCTGGCCCACCAGTCGCACCACGGCGCCCTCGTCTTCAAGCGCATCCCGCAGGGCCTCGACCGCGGCGCCATCGACGCCATCGGCCACCAGCAAGGCGATACGCCGGGTGCGGATGCCGCCGGCGCCGGGATAGGCCGCCTGGCTGAGCGCCTGCGACTGGTCAACCTCGGCGTCCGGCGCCTTGCCTGGCAGTGCCGTCGGCATGGCTTCGGGCAGGGGCATGCCCAGGCCGTCGGCCACCGCGCGGGCCAGGCCTTCGGAGGCGTTGCGCAGCATGGCCACGGTTCGTTCGCGGATGGCCGGCACCGTCACCTTGCTCAGCTCGAAGCGGAACGCGGCTTCGATGTGGCGCTGTTCGTGTTCGGACTGGCTGGCGTAGAACAGGCGCGCCTGGTTGAAGTGTTCGGCGAAGCGTTCGGGCTTGCCCCGCATTTCGTCGCCTTCCAGCGGCTCCGGGTGGCTGACGAAACCCGCGGCACCGGCCTGGAACGGGCAACCGCCGCCCAGCGAATTCGGCTCGTACGCTACCCGGCCGCGATGCACGGCCTGGCGGTGCAGGCCATCGCGCTGGTTGTTGTGCATGGCGCACACCGGGGCGTTGATCGGGATCTCGTGGAAGTTCGGCCCACCCAGACGGGTGATCTGCGTATCCACGTAGGAATG
>CAZXTV010000018.1:0-15202 GCA_964643705.1 uncultured Arenimonas sp.
GGGCCCGGGGCGCTTGGCGCACCCGGGCCTGGCAGGAACTTCCAGCGCTACAAACCTTGGGCGTACCCACGGGAGCGCTTGTTTTGTTTGTTCGGTCTTAGGGCCCGGACCCCGCCTCGCGGCGTCCGGTGTTCGCAGGCTCGCAAGCCAGCGGCAATATCCGTCCGCCTTCGGCACCGGCTAACATGGTCACCCCCGTGGGGTGTGGTAGCGGTTCCTCGGGATTCTCAGGGGTCGGCTTTTGGCCGGGGAGCCCCTGCGAAATCAGGACGTTATCTCGCGCAGTGATTGTATAGGGGCAACCCCCATGGCGGCAAACCAAGACGTCTCGACGGGCGTGAGACTGGTCCGGGTCCCCGAGGACCGGGAAGGCCAGAGGCTGGACAACTTCCTGCTCCTGCAGCTCAAGGGCGCGCCCCGGAGCCTGGTCTACAAGCTCGTGCGCAGCGGCCAGGTGCGCATCAACGGCAAGCGGGCCAAGGCCGACAGCCGCCTGGCCGGGGGTGACGAAGTGCGCATCCCGCCCGTGCGCCTGGCCGAGCCGGGCGAGGTCAGGGCCCCGCCCAAGGGCATGCTCGAGCGCCTGGCCGCCAGCATCGTCTTCGAGGACAAGGCCCTGCTGGCCATCAACAAGCCCAGCGGCATCGCCACCCATGGCGGCAGCGGCATCAGCTTCGGGGTCATCGAGGCGCTCCGGGCCATGCGCCCGGGCGAACCGCTGGAACTGGTGCACCGGCTCGACCGCGACACCTCGGGGGTGCTGGTGCTGGCGAAAAAACGCTCGGCCCTGCTGGAACTGCAGGCCCTGATGCGCGCCGGCGAGGACGACGAGGGCCCGTCCAAGCGTTACCTGGCGCTGCTGGTGGGCCGCGTGCCCAATGGCACCCTGACGGTGGACGCGCCGCTGCAGAAGTCCGTGCTGCAGGGCGGGGAGCGCATGGTGCGGGTCGATCCGTCCGGCAAACCCTCGGTCAGCCACGTCAAGGTGCTTGAACGCCGCGGCGGCCACAGCTTCTGCGAAGTGCGCATCGAAACCGGCCGCACCCACCAGATCCGCGTGCACGCCGCCCACCTGGGCCACCCGGTGGCGGGCGACGAAAAGTACGGCGACCGCGAGGCCAACAAGCGCCTGGCCGAACAGGCCGGGCTGCGCCGGCTGTTCCTGCACGCGGCGTCGATCGAGTTCGCGCTGGACAGGGGCGCCAGGCCCTACCTGCTCAACGCGCCGCTGTCGGACGACCTGGTGGCCGTGCTCGACCGCCTGGCCTGAAGGCGCTCCTGCAGGTCCTCAGGCCGGCGAGGCGGCCAGCAGTTCGGCCTTTGCCGCGCAGGTGAAGTCGTTTTCGCTCAGCCCGCCCACGTCGTGGGTGGAATAGCGCACCACCGCGCGGTCGTAGTGCACCCCCAGGTCCGGATGGTGGTCCTGGGCGTGGGCGACATGGGCCAGGGCATTAACGAAGGCCATGGTCCGGTAGTAGTCCTGGAAGCGGAAGGTCTTGCGGATGGCCAGGCCATCCTCGACCAGCTCCCAGCCGGGCAGGGCGGCCAGGCGCGCGGACACGGCATCGGCGCCCAGCAGGTGCTGCGCGCCCTTCAGCGGCTGGCAGCGGCGATCGGCTAGTTCATTGATCGTGGTCATGACAGCGTTCCGGTGCGGGAGGAGCCAAGTATAGGCCCCGGGGCTAGAATGCACGCCATGATCAACCTGTCCGAAAGCGCCCAGACCTATTTCCGTCGCCTGCTTGAAACCCAGGGCGGCGACGCCATCGGCATCCGGCTGTCCGCCGTCGAGCCGGGCACGCCGCGCGCCGATGCCCGCCTCGAGTTTTGCGACAGCGGCGACCTGCTCGGCGACGAGTGGGCGATCGAATGCGATGGATTCACGCTGTTCGTCGATGGGCCCAGCGTGCCCTACCTCGATTCGGCTGACATCGACTACGCCAGCACGGGCACCGGTGGCCAGCTCAATATCCGGGCGCCGCGCATCAAGGGGGAAACGCCGGGCACCGACGCCAGCCTGGTCGAGCGCGTGCGCTGGCTGATCGAATCCGAGATCAACCCGCAGCTGGCCTCGCACAAGGGGCGGGTGGCGCTTGATTCGATCGACGCCGACGGCGTGGTCTATCTTCGTTTCGGCGGCGGCTGCCACGGCTGCGGCATGGCCGACGTCACGCTCAAGCAGGGCATCGAGAAACAAATGATGGCCCGTTTCCCCGAGGTCACCGCGGTCCGCGACGCCACCGACCACAGCACCGGCAGCGCGCCCTACATAGCCCGGGGCTGAACGTGGCGGACGGCTGTCCGGCGCCTTAACCGTTTTTTTTCAGGGGGTGCCGTTAGTCTCTGCGGGCCTTCTACCTGCGCGTGGCCCGTGACCGACGACATCGAGACTCCTGATCCCGCACAGGTCCTGGTCGATGCAGACCACCCCTGGCGTCCGATCCCAGACGCCGATCCGATTCCGATGCGGCTTCGCATCGGCCTGTGGCTGATCATCACCGGCGGCCACCTGCTGGCGTTCTGGATCATGGACTCCGGTCGATGGGTGGAGCCGCTGCCGCCGACACCGCGCGAAACCACGCTGGTTTTCCTGGAGCCGCCGCCCGAGCCGGAGCCCGAGCCTTTGCCCGAGCCCGAGCCGTTGCCTGAGCCGGAACCGGAGCCGGAACCGGAACCCGAGCCGGAGCCTGAGCCGGAACCCCAGCCGGAGCCCGAACCGGAGCCTGAGCCCGAACCGGAGCCAGAACCCGAGCCCGAGCCCGAACCCGAACCCGAACCCGAACCCGTCGAGCCCGAGCCCGAACCGGAAATCGAAATCGAACTGCCAGCCCTCGACCGGCCGGTGCTCGAGGCCGTGGAGGTTCCCGAGCCCGTGTTCGATTCCCCGGTGCCCCGGCCGTCACCGGTCACCGTGGACATCGCCATCCAGGACGCGCCGCCGCCGCCCGAACTGGCGCGCGTCCAGGCCCAGGCGCCAACCGTGGAACCCACGCCGCGCACCGACCTGCCCCGGCCGATGCCGGGCGTTGCGCTTGCGCCGGTGTTGGACGCCGTTGAAGTCGAACGCACCCGGCCGACCCTGGACTTCGAGCCCCTGGATCCGGACAAGAAAAAGAAGACCCGCATCGTCATGGACCCGATCACGCTCGAGCCGATCGAGATCGACGAGGCGATGGCGGGTGATCCGCCGCCACCGCCGGTGGCCGGCCAGCAGGCAGCGGACGTCTGGGCCCAGCAGCCGCGATCCGGATCTTCGGCCCTTCAGGCCGTCGAAGCCACGCCCAGCCGCGGTTCGCTTTCGCTCTACAACCCGGACGGCTCGCTGGACCTGCCCGACGAAGTGCGCGAGAACATCGCACAAGCCGGCGGCGACGACCGTCGCTTCGGCTTCCGCCAGCCCGGCCTGGAAGAGTCCGAGGCGTTCATGAAACGCCGCAAGGTGCTCGAATACGAACCTACGCGCTTCGACGCCAACTGGCGCCCCACCGACGACCTGCTGACCGAACTGCTGGAAAAGGCGGTCGAGGCCTCCACGGTGTACGTGGACATTCCCATCCCGGGCAGCCCCGGTTCAAAGCTGCGCTGCGGCGTGGTCCTGCTTGCCGCCGGTGGCGGCTGCGGCATCGTCAACACCAACGACAACGACACCGTGGTCAACGCCGGCGACGACCCCGCGACGCTCAGTCCGGAAGAACAGCGCCAGTGCGACCTGTGGTGGGAACAGATCGTCGATCCGGAAAGCCATGCCGCCTGGCGCCGCACCCGCGCGATATACGAAATCGAGTGCCGCAAGCCGCCGGCCAGGGACACGATGCCACCGGGCTGACGCCGGAAAGCAGAAGGCCCCGCGAGGCGGGGCCTTCCGGCGGCGGCTGGAAACTTGCCTGGATCAGCGCTGCTCGACTTTGCTCAGGTCCTGCAGGTCACCGTCCTGGGCCGCGTAAAACGCCGACAGGTCGTCGATGTCCTCGTCGGTCAGGGCGGCGGCCATGCCGGCCATGATCGCGTTCTGGCGCTCGCCGGACTTGTAGTCGCGCAGCGACTTGGCCAGGTACTCCGGGTACTGGCCAGCCAGCTTCGGGTAGCTCGGGTCGAGCGACTCGTTGCCGGTCGGGCCATGGCAGGAGGCGCAGGTCTTGGACTTTTCCTGGCCGGCGGCAACATTGCCGGCCGGGCCGACGGCCAGCACGGGGGCGGCCAGGGCCAGCAGGGACAGGGCGGCGAGGGTACGGATGGAGTTCATTGGCACGGCCCTCACTTCTCGGTCTTCACACTGGACAGGTAGGCCGCGATGTCCGCGATCTCCTGGTCGGAGAAGGACTCGGCCTGGGCCTGCATGGTCGGATGCTTGCGCT
The DNA here is from genome assembly GCA_964643705.1 of uncultured Arenimonas sp. Lineage (GTDB taxonomy): Bacteria > Pseudomonadota > Gammaproteobacteria > Xanthomonadales > Xanthomonadaceae > Arenimonas. The sequence continues at coordinate 4,356 of CAZXTV010000018.1, forward strand.
CGCCCTTCTTGTAGGCCGCGAGCGCGGCGACCAGGTACGCCTCGTTCTGGCCGCCCACCTTCGGGACCCGGTAGGTCGGATAGGCGTTTTTGTAGTCTTCGATGCCGTGGCAGCCCGTGCACGTATAGAACAGGGACTTGCCGTTGCCGGCATCTCCCTGGGCGGCGGCGGGCAGGGCGGCGAGGGCAAGCACGAGGCTGGCGGCGGGCAGGAGGATTCGCTTCATCAGTGTTTGTTCCGGCTCGAAAGGGTCGGCTGGCGGCGTAAACCGAAAGTATAGCCGGAGCATCCTTCCCGAGACGAGGGGGCTGGCCGGCCCGCCGCGACGCCCTGTTACCGGACGGCATCCTGACTTCCGGCATGTGCGGGTCTCCGGGCCTGTCCTGTACTGTTCTATTCAACTACAACACCCTAGCCAGAAGCCGCCCCCATGAAGACTTCCCGTACCGCCCTGCCATCCCGTTCCCTGGCTGCACTGGCCCTGGCCATTTCCCTGGTGCTGGCGGGCTGCGGCGGCGGCGAGCCCCCGGCCGAAGGCAAGTCCGGCGACTCCGAGGCCACCGCGCAGTCCGACAAGGACAAGGCCGGCGAAAAGAAGGTCGAAGCCGTGCCGGTGGAAGTGGCGTCCGTCGCCAAGCGGCCGATTGCGGCGAGCTTCTCGGGCACCGCCAACCTCGAGGCGCCGGGCGAAGCCCAGGTGGTCGCAAAGACCTCGGGCGTGCTGCTGCAGCTGCTGGCCGAGGAAGGCGACCAGGTCAAGGCCGGCCAGGTGCTGGCCCGCATCGATCCGGAGCGCCCGCGCCTGGAAATGGAGCGCGCCCGCGCCACCGTGCGCAAGCTGGAAAACAACTACCGGCGTTCGCAGGAGCTGCTTGAATCCAAGCTCGTCAGCGCCGAGGCCAGCGACCAGATCCGCTACGACCTGGAGGCAGCGCGCGCCCTTTACCAGCTGGCCCAGCTGGAGCTCTCCTACACCAACATCGTGGCGCCGATCGACGGCGTCATCGCCGCCCGCGCGGTCAAGCCGGGCAACCTGATCCAGCTCAACTCCAGCCTGTTCCGCATCGTCGACACCTCGCGCCTCGAGGCCGTGCTCAACGTGCCCGAGCGCGACCTGGCGACCATGCAGGAAGGCCTGGTCGTGCACATGACCGCCGACGCCATGCCCGGCGCGGTGTTCGAAGGCGTGATCGACCGCGTCAGCCCGGTGGTGGATGCCGGCAGCGGCACCTTCCGCGTGGTCACCGCCTTCGCTGGCGGTGAAGGCCTGCGCCCGGGCATGTTCGGCCGCATCGAGGTCGTGTACGACCAGCGCAGCGACGCGCTGACCGTGCCGCGCTCGGCGCTGCTGCAGGATGCCGGTGAAACGGCGGTGTTCGCCGTTCGCGACAACAAGGCCGTGCGCGTGCCGATCGAAATCGGGCACCTGAGCGGCGAACTGGCCGAAGTCCGCAAGGGCCTGGACGAAGGTGAGCAGGTGGTCACGACCGGCAAGGTCGCCCTGCGCGATGGCGCCGCGGTGGAAGTGCTGAACCCGCCGGCGGCCGCCGGCATCGACGCGGCCCAGGTCGCCGACGCGTCCAAGGCCGGCCGCTGACATGAGCCTCGCCGAGTTCTCCGTCCGCCGTCGCGTCACCGTGTTCATGGTGACGCTGACCTTCGTCCTGTTCGGCGTGATCGGCTTCAGCGCGCTGCCGGTCAACCTGCTGCCGGACCTGAGCTATCCCACCCTGACCGTGCGCACCGAATACACCGGTGCGGCACCGGCGGAAATCGAAACCCTGATCAGCGAACCGGTGGAAGAGGCCGTGGGCGTGGTCAAGGGCCTGCGCAAGCTCAAGTCGGTGTCGCGCACCGGCCAGAGCGACGTGGTGCTCGAATTCGCCTGGGGCACCGACATGGACCGGGCGGGCCTGGAAGTGCGCGACAAGCTCGAGACCCTGAACCTGCCGCTCGAAGCCGAGCAGCCCGTGTTGCTGCGCTTCAACCCGTCCACCGAACCGGTGATGCGCCTGGTGCTTTCCGACGCCGGCCAGCAAACCGGCGACGCCTCGCTGGTGCGCCTGCGCCGCTACGCCGACGAAGAACTCAAGAAGCAGCTCGAACCCGTCGAAGGCGTGGCCGCGGTCAAAGCCGGCGGTGGCCTCGAGGATGAAATCCAGGTTGATATCGACCAGCAGAAACTGGCGCAGCTCAACCTGGGCATCGGCACCATCATCGACCGGCTGGGCGCCGAGAACGTCAACATCTCCGGCGGCCGCATCGAAGACGGCACGCAGCGTTACCTGGTGCGCACGGTCAACCAGTTCGCGGACATCGAACAAATCCGCGACCTGCTGGTCACCGCGCGCAGCGCCGGTGGCGGCAACACCGCGGCCCAGGAAGCCGCCGCGGCCGCGGCGCGTGTTGCCGCGCTGACCGGTTCGGCCGAAGCGCTGGCCGCGTCGGCGTCGGCGCAAAGCGCCGCCAGCGGCGGCGCGAGCGTGGCCGGTGGTGGCCAGGCGATCCGCCTTGGCGACGTCGCCACGGTGACCCAGGGTTTCAAGGAACGTGAATCGATCATCCGCCTGGCCGGCAACGAAGCCGTCGAGCTGGCGATCTACAAGGAAGGCGACGCCAATACCGTCAGCGTCGCGGACGCCGTGCACGCCAACCTCGAACGGCTGCGGCGCGAGCTGCCGGCCGGCATCGAACTGACCGTGGTCGACGACCAGGCGGTATTCATCCGCAAGGCCCTGGCTGACGTGCGTTTCGACGCGCTGTTCGGCGGTGGCCTGGCGATCCTGCTGATCTTCTTCTTCCTGCGCGATGGCTGGAGCACCTTCGTCATCTCGCTGTCGCTGCCGATCTCGCTGATCGCCACCTTCTTCTTCATGGACCAGTTCAGCCTCAGCCTGAACGTCATGTCCCTGGGCGGCCTGGCCCTGGCCACCGGCCTGGTGGTGGACGACTCGATCGTGGTGCTCGAGTCGATCGCCAAGGCCCGCGAGCGCGGGCTGGGCATCGTCGAGGCGGCCGTCGCGGGAACCAAGGAGGTCAGCATGGCCGTGGTGGCCTCGACGCTGACCAACGTCGCGGTGTTCCTGCCGCTGGTGTTCGTCGAGGGCGTGGCCGGCCAGTTGTTCAAGGACCAGGCGCTGACCATCTCGATCGCCATCCTGATGTCGCTGGTGGTCTCGCTGACCCTGATCCCGATGCTGTCCTCGCTCAAGGCCAAGCCGCCGATGGGTTTCCCGGAAGAAGCCCCGGTGTCGCGCCCCGAACCCGACAGCCCCTTGCTGCGCATGGGCCAGCGGCTGCGCTACGGCGTGGGATCCGTGTTCGGGTTCCTGGTTTTCGGCCTGTCCTGGCTGGTGACGACGATTTTCCGCGCCGTCATCGTCCCGCTCGGACGCGTGCTGTCGTGGGTCGGCGGCTATGTGATGAAGCCGTACTACTGGGCCGAGCGTCGTTATGCGCGCCTGCTGCCGGCGGCGCTGGCCCGTCCGGGCCGGGTGCTGGGATCGGCCGCGCTCGCCTTCGTGCTGGCCCTGGCCCTGGTGCCGACCCTGGGCCTGGACATGATCCCGCAGCTGGCGCAGGACCGTTTCGAGATGACCGTCAAGCTGCCCGCCGGCACCCAGCTGCGCGACACCGACGCGCTGATGCGCACGGTGCAGCAGCAGCACACCGACGAGCCCGGCGTTCGCGCGCTCTATGGCGTCAGCGGCAGCGGCACCCGGCTTGACGCCAGCCCCACCGAGTCGGGTGAAAACATCGGCACCCTGACCGTGGTGCTGGGCGATGGTTACGACGAAGCCACCGAAGCGGCGGCGACCGCCAGCCTGCGCCAGACCATGGAGCAGCGTTTCCCGGGCGCCCAAGTCAGCTTCGGCCGGCCGGAAATCTTCAGCTTCTCCACGCCCCTGGAAATCGAGCTGCACGGCGCCGACCTGGGTGAGCTCGAGCAGGCCGGCCAGCGGCTGGTGGCCTTGATGGAAGGCTCCGACCGCTTCGTGGACATCAAGTCGTCCGTGGCCGAGGGCTACCCGGAGATCCAGATCCGCTTCGACCAGCAGCGGGCCGCGGCCCTGGGCATGACCACGCGCCAGGTCGCCGACCAGGTCGTGCGCAAGGTGCGCGGTGAAGTGGCGACCCGCTACAGCTTCAACGACCGCAAGATCGACGTGCTGGTCCGTTCCCGCGAGGCCGACCGCGCTTCGGTGGAGGACATCCGCAAGCTGATCGTCAATCCCGAGGCCGCCGTACCGGTGACCCTGGACGCCGTGGCCGACGTGGTCCAGACCACCGGCCCCGGCGAGATCCGCCACGCCAACCAGGGCCGCGTCGCGGTCGTGTCCTCGAGCCTGGCTTACGGCGACCTGGGCACCGCGGTGGCCGAGGTCGAGCGCCTGGTGGCGGAAAATCCGCTGGGCGCCGGTGTCGGCATGCGCATCGGCGGCCAGGGCGAGGAACTGGCGGCCTCCGTGGCCTCGCTGGTGTTCGCCTTCGGGCTGGCGATCTTCCTGGTCTACCTGGTGATGGCTTCGCAGTTCGAATCGCTGCTGCATCCGTTCGTGATCATGTTCACCATCCCGCTGGCCCTGGTGGGCGCGGTGCTGGCGCTGTTCATCACCGGGGCGACGCTGTCGGTGGTGGTCTTCATCGGCCTGATCCTGCTGGTGGGCATCGTCGTCAAGAACGCCATCATCCTGATCGACAAGGTCAACCAGCTGCGCATCGCCGGCGTGCCCAAGCACGCGGCCATCCTGGAGGGCGCCTCCTCGCGCCTGCGCCCGATCGCGATGACCTCGCTGACGGCGCTGCTGGGCTTCCTGCCGATGGCCCTGGCCACCGGCGAAGGCGCCGAAGTGCGAGCGCCGATGGCGATGACGGTCATCGGTGGCCTGGCAGTGTCGACGCTGCTGACCCTGGTGGTCATTCCGGTGGTCTACAACCTGCTCGACCGCCGCAGCGACGAAAGTTACATCGCCCGCGCCAAGCCCATCGTCATCGAAGAAGATGGCGGCGAACCGGAAGGCGCACGCGCATGACCATCGCCGAACTCAGCCTGCGCCGGCCGGTGTCGGCGATCATGTTCTTCGTGTCGATGGTGGTCATCGGCCTGATCGCGGCCTTCCGCCTGCCGCTGGAACAGTTCCCCGACCTCAACGCGCCCTTCATCGCGGTCGAGCTGCCGTACCCGGGTTCCACCCCCGACGAGGTCGAACAGAGCCTGGTGCGCCCGGTCGAAGAGGCCCTGTCGACCCTGCAGGGCATCAAGAACCTCAACTCGATGAGCCGGGCCGACGGTGGCAGCGTCTGGATCGAGTTTTCCGACTGGGACCGCGACGTCGAAGTGCTGGCCTCGGAGGCGCGCGAGCGCATCGACGCCATCCGCGACGAACTGCCGGACGACTTCCAGCGCTACCGGGTGATGAAGTTCTCGACCAGCGACGAACCCGTGCTGCGGGTGCGCCTGGCCAGCGAACGTGACCTCACCAACGAATACGACCTGATCGACCTCAAGCTAAAGCGCCGGCTCGAGCGCATGCCGGGTGTCGCCCGCGTCGAGATTTCCGGCGCCACGCCCAGCGAAGTGGAGGTGGCGATCGATCCCGACCGCCTGGCCGCCCATGGCCTGAGCCTCAACGAACTGGCCATGACCCTGCAGGGCGTGAACTTCTCGGTCTCGGCCGGCACCATCGAAGACGGCGCGCGCCGCCTGCGCGTGCAGCCGGTGGGCGAGCTGCGCGACATCCAGGAGCTGCGCGAACTGGTGGTCGGCGCCAACGGCCTGCGCCTGGAACAGGTCGCCGACGTTCGCCTCAAGCCCCAGCGCATGAACTACGGCCGGCGCCTGGAAGGGCGTCCGGCGGTCGGCATCGACGTCTTCAAGGAACGCAACGCCAACCTGGTGGAGGTCTCGCGCACGGCCCTGGCCGAGATCGAGCAGATCGGCCGCGAGTCCGATTTCAAGGGCGTGCGCATGATCCTGATCGACAACCAGGGCGACAACGTCACCGGTTCGCTGCTCGAGCTCACCGAGGCCGGCATCATCGGCCTGGTGCTGTCGGTGGCGGTGCTGTTCTTCTTCCTGCGGCACTGGCCGTCCACGCTGATGGTCAGCCTGGCGATCCCGATCTGCTTCATCATGACCCTGGGCTTCATGCACTTCCTGGGCGTCACCCTGAACGTGCTGACGATGATGGGCCTGCTGCTGGCGGTCGGCATGCTGGTGGACAACGCCGTCGTGGTGGTGGAAAGCATCTACCAGGAGCGCGAAAAGCATCCGGGCAACCCGCGCTATGCCTCGATCATCGGCACCAAGCAAGTAGCCATCGCGCTGTCGGCCGGCACCCTGTGCCACTGCATCGTGTTCGTGCCCAACCTGTTCGGTGAAACCAACCAGATCAGCATCTTCATGGTGCAGATCGCGGTCACGATCACGGTGTCCCTGCTGGCCTCCTGGCTGGTGGCGATCAGCCTGATCCCGATGCTGTCGGCGCGCATGAAGACGCCGCCGGCGGCCACGGCCCGCACCGGCATGATCGCGCGCATGCAGGACCACTACGCCAGCTTCCTGGACTGGACGCTGCGCCACCGCTGGACCAGCGTCGGCGGCATCCTGCTTATCGTCGCGGTCAGCGTGGTGCCGATGACCCAGACCAAGACCGACTTCTTCTATCAGGAGCCGGGCCGCGAACTGGACATGTTCTACCGCTGGAACGGCGCCTACTCGCTGCCGCAGATTTCCGAGGAAGTGCTGCGGGTCGAGCGCTACCTCGATGAAAACCGCGAGGAACTGCAGATCGAACAGATCTATTCCTGGTACAGCGAACAGGGCTGGGCCGGCACCAAGGTGACGCTGCGCAGCGAGGGCCGCGGGCTGCGCGACCCGCTGGACGTCATGGAGCAGATCCGCAAGGACATGCCCAAGTCGGCCCGCGCGAAGGTCGGCTTCGAGCAGGGCGGGCAGCAGGGCGGGCAGGGCAGCAGCGACACGGTGCAGGTTTCGCTGATTGGCGATTCGTCCGAACAGCTCAAGCGGCTGGCCGAAGAAATCGTGCCGCTGCTCGACCGTCGCGACGAACTTCGCGACGTGCGCGTGGATACCGGCGACGAAAATTCGGAGCTGGCGATCAGCGTCGACCGCGACAAGGCCCTGACCTACGGCTTCAGCGCCGAAGAGGTTGCCCGCTACGTCGGCACCGCCCTGCGCGGAACGCCGCTGCGCGAATTCCGCCGGGGTGAGTCCGAGGTCCCGGTGTGGGTGCGTTTCGACGGATCCGAACAGTTCGGTGTCGAGGACCTGGCCGGCTTCACGCTGCGCGCGCCCGACGGCACGGCGATCCCGCTGCTGGCCCTGGTGCGCGTCGACACCAAGGAAGCCGCGACCCAGGTCTTCCGGCAGAACCGCCGCACCACGCTAAACATCCAGTCCAACCTGGGCGAAGGCGTGACCGCGCCGGATGCCCGCAAGGCCATGGAGGAAGTGCTGGGCGGGCTGAGCCTGCCGCCGGGCTACCACTGGAGCTTCGACGGCGTGTTCCGCCAGAACGACGAAGCCGGCGCCCAGATGGCCTTCAATACGCTCATCGCCCTGCTGATGATCTACGTGGTGATGGCGGCGGTGTTCGAGTCGCTGCTGTTCCCGGCGGCGATCATGTCCAGCATCGTGTTCTCGATCTTCGGGGTGTTCTGGCTGTTCTGGATCACCGGCACGGTGTTCACGATCATGGCCTCGATCGGCATATTGGTGCTGATGGGCGTGGTGGTGAACAACGGCATCGTGATGGTCGAGCACATCAACACGCTGCGCCGGAAGGGCATGGATCGAACGACGGCCCTGGTGCAGGGCAGTCGCGACCGCCTGCGGCCGATCCTGATGACCATGGGCACGGCGATCCTGGGCATGGTGCCGATCGCACTGAGCACCACCCAGATGGCCGGCAGCGGCCCGCCGTATTACCCGATGGCGCGTGCGATCGCCGGTGGCCTGGCCTTCTCGACGCTGGTGAGCCTGCTGTTCCTGCCGACGATCTACGCGATCCTGGACGACATGAGCCTGGCCGTCTCGCGCCGCATCGCCCAGGCCCGCGGCAAGGCGCCGCTGGCTGGCGCCGCGGTCAGGCCAGCTGGCTGAGGAGCGTGGCGCCGCCGACCCATACGGCGATGGCGGTGCCGAAGCTGGTCAGGAAGAAGTTGACCAGCACCCGCGCCACGCGGTTCTTCCACCAGCCGCTGATGTGGCCGGTGTCGTCGCGCAGGCGCAGGAAGTCGGCATAGGTCGGCTTGCGCACCCAGGCTTCGACCAGGGCACTGACGGTGCCCGAGGCCAGCGCCGGATGCAGCGGCGTCAGCGGCGAGGACACGGCCGCGGCCAGGATGCTCAGCGGATGCCCGCCGGCCGCCAGGCAACCCAGCGCGCCGCCGGCCGCGGTGATCAGCACCCACTGCAGCACCATTTCGCCGCCCAGTTCGGCGCCACCCTGCCAGAAACCCCAGGCGAAGCCGCCCAGCAGGAAAACCGCCAGCACGATCGTGAACCAGGGGATGCCGGACGAGCGCGGCAGCGCGTTGAGTGCGTCGAGCGCCGGCTGCGGCGCGTCGTCATTGTTCCGCAGGTGTTCGGCCAGGCCCTTGAGATGGCCCGCGCCAACCACCGCCAGGACCTCGCGGCCACCCTCGGCGCCGACCTGGCGCAGGCGGTTGGCCATGAACTGGTCCCGCTCGGCGATGATCGCCCGGTACAGCGGCGGGCTGCCGGCGGCGAATTCGCCGAAGCTCGCCTCCAGGAAGTCGCCCTTCTTCAGCCGTTCGATCTCGTCTTCTTCCACCGACTCGTCGGCCATCAGGCTGGCACCCAGGCCGGCGATGAGCTTGGACCGGCCCCAGAAACCCAGCCCGCCGAAGGCACGGCGCAGGGTGATGCCGACGTCGCGGTCGACCAGGGCCAGGCGCAGGCCGCGCGCCTGCGCACCGACGGCGGCGGCCTTGAGCTCGGCACCCGGCTCGACCTTCAGCTGCTCGGCGAGGCGGCGCTGGTAGGCCGCCAGGGCCAGGTTGGCGGCGACCAGGCCGGTCTTGCCCTCGCGCAGGATCTGGAACAGGTCCAGTTTCGACAGCGCCTCCGGGTCGGTCAGGGCGCGATGGCGTTGGGCGTCGAGCTCGACCGCGATCGTGTCGTAGCGACCGCTGGCGAGCGCGGCTTCCACCGCGTCGACGCTGGCCTGGGACACGTGCGCGGTGCCGAGCAGGGTGTAACGCACGCCGTCGCGTTCGACGATGGCGTGGGGTTGGTCGAGCAGGCCGTCCGGGACGGTGTCGTCGACGGCGTTCAATCCCGGTACCGCTTGAGCAGGTCGCCGTAGGCGTCGATGCGGCGGTCGCGCAGGAACGGCCAGATGCGCCGCACGTCTTCGCTGCGCGCCAGGTCGACGTCGGTGACCAGCACTTCCTCCCCGTCATTGCCCGCTTCGGCCAGGAATTCCCCCTGCGGGCCCAGAACGTGGCTCGAACCCCAGAAACGGATGCCGGACGCGCCGATCGGCGAAGGTTCGTGGCCGACGCGGTTGCAGCTGAGCACCGGCAGGCCATTGGCCACGGCGTGGCCGCGGTGGCTCAGGATCCAGGCGTTGCGCTGGCGGTCCTTTTCGCCGGGCTCGTCGTCGGGGTCCCAGCCGATCGCGGTGGGGTAGAGCAGCAGTTCGGCGCCGGCCAGGGCCATCAGCCGCGCCGCTTCCGGGTACCACTGGTCCCAGCACACCAGCACGCCCAGGCGGCCGACGGAGGTGTCGATGGGCTCGAAGCCCAGGTCGCCCGGCGTGAAGTAGAACTTCTCGTAGAAGCCCGGGTCGTCCGGGATGTGCATCTTGCGGTACTTGCCGGCGATCGAGCCGTCGGTTTCGTAGACCACGGCGGTGTTGTGGTACAGCCCGGCGGCGCGGCGTTCGAACAGCGAAGACACCAGCACCACGGCGTGTTTTTTCGCCAGGGCGCCCAGGCGTTCGGTGCTGGGGCCGGGAATCGGTTCGGCACGGTCGAATTCGCACGTGGCTTCGTGCTGGCAGAAATAGGCGCCGTTGTGCAGTTCCTGCAGCAGCACCAGCTTCGCGCCGGCGGCCGCGGCCTCGGCGACGCGGACCTCGATGTTGGCCAGGTTGGCTTCGACGCTGCCGTGGTCGCGGTCCTGGACCAGGGCGACGCGCAGGGTTTTCTTGTTCATGCCAGCAGGCCTTCGGGTAGTTGCATGGTGACGCAGTGCAGGCTGCCGTTCTGCCAGATCAGGGGCCGGCAGTTCACCGGCACGATCTCGCGACCCGGGAAGGCGTCTGCCAGGACCCGGGCAGCGGCCCCGTCGGCGGCATCGCCGTAGGCCGGCATCAGCACGGCGCCGTTGATGATCAGGAAATTGGCGTAGGACGCCGCCAGGCGGCGCCCCTCGTCGAGCACCGGGCGGGCCCAGGGCAGCGGGAACAGCCGGTAGGGCTGGCCGTCGGCGGTGCGCAGCGCGGCCAGTTCGGACGCCATGGCCTGCAGTTCGGCGTAGTGGTTGTCGGCGGGGTCGTCGCAGGCCTGGTAGACGATGGCGTCGGGGGCGGCGAAACGCGCCAGGGTATCGATATGGGCGTCGGTGTCGTCGCCCTCGAGGAAACCATGGTCGAGCCAGAGCGTGCGTGACTGCACCAGTTCCTGCTCGAGCAGGGCGGTGATTTCCGCGCGCGACTTGCCGGGGTGGCGTTCGTGCAGGCAGCGCCAGGTGCTGAGCAGGGTACCGCGGCCGTCGGTTTCGATGCCGCCGCCTTCCAGGGCGAAGTCCACGCGGCGGTGGCTGGCGTCGCCGAACAGGCCCGCGGCATGCAGCT
>CAZXTV010000019.1:0-414 GCA_964643705.1 uncultured Arenimonas sp.
GTTCGATCGCGATCGCGGTGCCCAGGGCCTTGGGCAGGTGCGAGGCGATCGTGGACGTCTGCGGCAGCACCCACAGCGGCTTGCTGCCCCATACCTTGTGGCGTCCGCCCGAAATCGGATCGTCCTTGCTGGCGGCGAAGCTCAGCGCCGAATCCATCACCGGGTCCATGTCCGGCAGCTTGCGGAAACGTTCGGCCATGAAACCGCCGGAACGGTAGTGCAGGAAGGCCGGGTCGGTGTGGCGCGTGAGCCGCGCGACCATCGCATTGCCCTCGTGGCCCGAGCTGCCGATCGGGTAGTAGGTGACGCCCTTGTCCTTCAGTTCGCGCGCGAGCAGGTCCTGCAGGCGCGACTGGATCGCCGCGTCGAAGATCGCGACCGCCTGGCGGCGCGTCATCGACGAGTGCGGCGCGA
>CAZXTV010000019.1:424-14980 GCA_964643705.1 uncultured Arenimonas sp.
CAGGTCCATCAGGTCGAGGTGGCGCGACACCAGCTGCGATTCGAACAGCTCGAGGAAATCCCGCGCGCTGCAGTGGCTGCCGGGCAGCACGGGTTCGTCGGGCGCCGGGCAGTGGCTGGGCTGGCCATCCCAGGCCTTGACGAACTCGACGAAATTGTCGTCGCAGACCTTGGCGCGGTTGACGTCCTTGTGGCGGGCGGGGATGGGCGTGGCGACGGTCATGGAAGGCTCGGGTTGAAGGGGTCAGCGACCAAGGCGCAGGCGGTTCACCCGCCACTGCTCGCTGGTCTGGCCCCAGATTTCGGCGGTGAAATTTTCCAGCGGCGGTGGCAGTTGGCAGGGGCCGCGCCGCGTCGCGCCCAGGCGGCGGGCGACGGCCTGGGAAGCGCTGTTGGCGGGGTCGATGGTCTGGATGATGTCGGTCCAGCCCAGGTGGTCCACGGCCCAGTCGGTGCAAGCCGCGGCGGCTTCGGTGGCGTAGCCCCTGCCCCAGGCCGCCGGCACCAGCGAGTAGCCCACCTCGGTGCCCGGCCAACCTTCGGGCTGCCAGGGACCGACGCGGCCGACCCACTGGCCGGTGTCGCGTTCAAATACCGAAAAGAAGGAAAAGCCTTGCACGTGCCAGGCACCCACCGCGCCGATGAACGAGCGCCACGCCAGCGCCCGTGGCTGCACGCCACCCAGGTGGAACATGGCGGCGGGATCGGCGCTGAACGCGGCCCAGGCCTCGAAGTCGTCGCGGTGCACGGGCCGCAGCAGCAGGCGCTGCGTCTCGAGCTTCAGGCCGTCTAGGTCCATGGGAAGGCTCCGCCCGCCGGGCCGGCGATCAGAACGCGTTGATGCCGGTGACTTCGCGGCCGATCACCAGCTGGTGCACGGTTTCCGTGCCTTCGTAGGTGATGACGGACTCGAGGTTGAGCGCGTGGCGGATCGGCGGGTATTCGGTGGTGATGCCGGCGCCGCCCAGGATGTCGCGGGCCTCGCGGCAGATGTCGATGGCCATGCGGCAGTTGTTCCACTTGGCCAGGGACACCTGGGCGGGCTGCATGTTGCCGGCGTCCTTCAGGCGGCCCAGCTGCAGGCTCAGCAGCTGCGCCAGGGTGATGCGGCGGGCCATGTCGGCGAGCTTGAGCTGCACGGCCTGGGTGGCGGCGATCGGGCGGTCGAACAGCACGCGTTCCTTCGCATACTCCAGCGCCGAGGTGTAGGACGCGATGGCGGCGCCGATCGGCCCCCAGGTGATGCCGTAGCGGGCCTGCGTGAGGCAGCCCAGCGGACCCTTGAGGCCCTTCACGTTCGGGAGGCGCTGGCTGTCGGGCACGCGCACGGAATCGAAGAACAGCGCCGAGGTGACCGAGGCGCGCAGGCTCATCTTCTTGTGCACTTCCTGGGCTTCGAAGCCCTTGGTGCCCTTTTCGACGATGAAACCCTGGATGCCTTCGTCGGTCTGGGCCCAGACGATGGCGATGTCGGCCAGGTTGCCGTTGGTGATCCACATCTTGGCGCCGTTGATGACCCAGTCGCCGCCGTCCTTCTTCGCCACGGTTTTCATGTTGGCCGGGTCGGAGCCGCCGTGCGGTTCGGTCAGGCCGAAGCAGCCGATGATCTCGCCCCTGGCCATGCCCGGCAGGTACTTCTCGCGCTGTTCTTCCGACCCGTAGGCGAAGATCGGGTACATGCACAGCGAGCTCTGCACCGAAACGAAACTGCGGATGCCGCTGTCGCCGCGCTCGAGTTCCTGGCAGATCAGGCCGTAGCTGACCGCGTTGAGGTTGGCGCAGCCGTACTTTTCCGGCAGCGACGAACCCAGCAGGCCCATCGCGGCGATTTCGGGCACCAGTTCCCTGGGGAATCGGCCCTGGTCGAAGCAGTCGCCGATGATCGGCAGCACCTTTTGGTCGGTGAAGCGGGCGACGCTGTCCTGGATCATGCGCTCCTCTTCGCTGAGCAGGGAGCGGATGTCGAACAGGTCGGTCGGGTTCAGGGCCATGGCTGCGGTTTTCGGGCGACGGGAAAGCCCATGATTCTAGCCGGTTTGGCCCCCGGCTGGCATGACGAAAAGGAAAGGGGCCGGGCAAGCCGGCCCCTTTCCGGGGCAGTGCCTGGTGCCGGGGCTCAACCCTGCGGGGGCGTATCGAGCGCCGCGACAGCGATGGTGCCGTTTTCGATCGGCAGGCGGTCGCCCGGGTCTTCGGCCATCACCAGCTCGCCGGTCTGGCCCTCGTAGCGCCAGGTGACGTTGTAGCCGACGATCTTGTCGCGTTCACCCAGCAGCAGCTGTTCGCCAGGCCTGCTGTCGGTGCGCATGCTCGCGAGTTCGCCGTCGGCGCGGTAGGTGACGTCGTAGCCGATCACTTCCTCGCGCGGCTCGGTGACGGTCTGGCAGACCTGCTGGACCTGGGTGGTCCTCTTGCCGCCGACGTGGCGCCGGTCGATCTCGCGGCCCGCGTAGGCGCCGCCCACCGCGCCGGCGACCGTGGCCAGCTTGCGGCCGTCGCCCTTGCCGACCTGGTTGCCGAGCAGGCCACCGACCACGGCGCCGACGACCATGCCGTCCTTGTCGCCGAAACGCTCGGGCTGGCGCACTTCGACCACGCGGTCCTCGCAGACCTGGCGCTCGCCGGTACGCATCTCGGTGATGGGCGTGGAGGCCACCACGTCACCCCAGATCTTTTCCTTTTCGGTGATCGGGGTCGACGAAAGCACCTCCGCATAAGGGGTTGCGTAGGCCTGGTAGGCGGCGATGGCGCCACCCCCGGCCAGCATGCCGACCGCGACGGCCAGGATTGTCTTGTTCATGGTGTTTTCCTCCTAGGGCGGATTCTTGCCCGCTTTCGCGAGGGCAATCTGGCCCAGTGAAGCTGAACCGGGGCCGAAAGCCGTGAAGGCTCCTCACCACGTGTTAATTTCGTCGGAATCGACGCTGACGGAGCCCCCCATGCCCCACCCCATCACCGGCCCGCTGACCGCCTTCGCCGCGCGGCTGCGCTTCCCCACCCTGTTCAAGATCACGCTCGCCCTGATGGCGATCAGCTGGCTGCTGCCCGACCCGATCCCGTTCATCGACGAGATCGTCACCGCCCTGGCGACCCTGATGCTGGCCAGTTGGCGGCGAAGGGACGAGCCTCCGCCCGTGGGCAAGGTGATCGAAGGTGAATCGCGCCGCGAATGAGCCCGCTGTACGACAGCCACTGCCATCTTGATGCCGCCCCGTTCGATCCGGACCGGAGCGCCGTGCTGTCCCGTGCCCGCGATGCCGGCGTGGCCCGGCAGCTGGTGCCTGCCGTCGACCGCGCCAGCTGGGACGCCATCCGCAGCCTGTGCGCAGCCGAACCCGGCCTTCGTCCGGCCTACGGACTGCACCCGATGTTCCTGGACCAGCACCAAACCGGGCACCTGGACGAACTGGGCGACTGGCTGCACGCCGAGCGCCCGGCGGCGGTCGGCGAATGCGGGCTGGATTTTTTCGTCGACGGGCTCGACCCGGAAAGCCAGCGGCTCTATTTCCGGCGGCAACTGGAACTGGCCCGGGACTTCGACCTGCCGGTGGTCCTGCATGCGCGCCGGGCAGTCGAGGAAGTGATCGCTACGCTGCGCCAGGTCGGTGGCCTGCGCGGCGTCGTACACAGCTGGTCGGGCAGCGAAGAACAGGCCCGCCAGCTGTTCGGGCTGGGCTTTTGCCTGGGCATTGGTGGTCCGGTCACTTACGAACGCGCCAAACGCCTGCGCCGCACCGTGGCGTCGATGCCGCTGGACTTCCTGCTGCTCGAAACCGACGCGCCCGACCAGCCCGACGCCGACTGGCGCGGGCAGCGCAACGAACCCGCGCGTTTGCGCCGGGTGCTGGAGGTCGTCGCGCAGGTGCGCGGGCAACCCGAGGCCGCCATCGCCGAAGCCACCTCGGCCAACGCCTTGCGGCTGTTCGGCTAGGCCCGGCTTATTCGCCGTCGCGCGGCTTGAGCAACAGTTCCACGGCCTTGCCGGCCATCGCGAAGGCGAAGGCGCCGGTGACGTGGGTGGCCGCGCCGAGGCCCGCGCCGCAGTCGAGCTTCAGCGCCGCGTCCGCGCCCAGCTTGGGGCGCACGCCGCAGACGCTGCCGTCGGCCTGCGGGTATTTGACGTTTTCCATCGAATACACCGCGGGCACGCCGAAGTAGCGGTCCGGGTTGCGCGGGAAGCCGAAATCGGCGCGCAGCTTCTTGCGCACCAGGGCCAGCATCGCGTCGTGCTCGGTGCGCGAGAGATCCCGCACCCGCACCAGGGTCGGGTCCCGGCGCCCGCCCGCCGACCCGCAGGTAACCAGGGCAAGCTTGCGTCGCCGGCACCAGGCGATCATCTCGAGCTTGCTGCGGAAGCTGTCGCAGGCGTCGAGCACGATGTCGTGGCCGCGGTCGAGCATCGACTCGAGGTTGGAAGGCAGCAGGAAAGCGGGCACCACCTCGACTTCGATCGCGGGGTTGATGGCCCGGCAGCGTTCGGCCAGGACCTCGCCCTTGCCGCGGCCGTACTGGCCCTGCAGCGCGTGCGACTGGCGGTTGGTGTTGCTGACGCAGACCTCGTCGGCATCCACCAGCACCAGCCGCCCCACCCCGCTGCGCGCCAGGGATTCGACCAGCCAGCTGCCAACGCCGCCCAGGCCGATCACGCAGGCCTGCCGCCGCGCCAGGCGGCCAACGGCACCCTGGCCGTAGAGCCGGTCGATGCCGGCGAATCGGGAATCGTTCATGGCGGCATTCTATCCGGCTGCCCTTGCATGAACGGCCGGAGGCGCCGGAGGGCACCGGTCGGTCACGGTTCAGGGCGGCAAGCCTAGCTTCGGCCCCACGTCCCCGATGCCAACTGCAAGGAGTTCACCATGAAGACCCGCATGCTGGTCGTCGCCGCCATCGCCGCCACGTCCCTGGCTGCCTGTGCCACCCAGCCGCGTGCCCCGGCTTATGGCTACGAACGCGGCTACAGCGACCGAGGCTACAACAACAACAATTACGATCGCGGCTATTCGCAGCAGCGCTGCTACAACTGCGGCCGGGTCGAGCGCATCGAACAGGTTTACGGCGCCCGCACCAACAGCCGCGCCGGCGCCGTGCTCGGCGGCCTGGTCGGCGCGGTGGCCGCCCGCGAGATCCCCGACCACAGCAGCGACGGTCGCAGGAACACCGCCACGGTGGCCGGCGCGGTCGCCGGTGCGGTCGCGGGCAACGCCATCGAGAACCGCCGGAACGACGAAACCTTCGACATCCACGTGCGCATGGAAGACGGCCGCCTGATCGTGCTCAATCGCAACAGCCTGGGCAACGGCATCCGCGAAGGCGCCTACGTGCGCGTCGAGGGCAACAACCTCGAGCTGCTGCGCTAAGCCAAAGAAGGCGCCTTCGTTCCCCTGGACGAAGGCTTCCCTGGAAGACCGCCGTGTTATCTTCGCGGCGGTCTTTCCTTGTCCGGAGCTAGTGCATGCGTTCCCTGATCCTGGTCCTGATCGGCCTGTTCGTCGGCGCCGCCTGCGCCCTGATCGCCATGAGCGCACTGCGCCAGGGCACGGCTTACCCCAACGGCGTGATGGCCGTCATGTCGGCCCAGATGCAGGGCCTGGGCGCCAACCTCAAACAAAACCGCTGCGCCAGCGCCGACCTGCTGCCGCGCCTGCAAACGCTGCGCCATCTCGCCAACGACCTCGAGCCGGCTTTCCTGCCGACCGGGGACGACGAACGTTTCGTCCAGCATGCGACCGTGCTGCGTGCCTCGCTTGATGCCGCGCTGGCCACGCCGCCGGCCGACTGCGCCGCCGCCGGCGTCGCGCTCGACCGCATCCAGAACGGATGCCAGGCCTGCCACCGCGACTTCAAGGGCTGACCGGCAGCCAGTCAGACACCGCCGCCGCGACGGCGGCCGGCGCGCGCATCCACCGGAAGTGGTCGGCCTGCGTGCCCAGCCTGTCGGTGCTGAAGCGCTCGATGCGCCGCGGACCGGGCCCCAGTTTTTCCAGCAGGTGGTGCAGCGTTTGCTCCGGCACCAGCGCATCGTGTTCAAAGTGCACGCCCAGGGCCGGGCACGACAGCCGCGCCATCGTTGATTCCAGGTTCCGAACAGCACCGTAGTCGGCATAACGACCGCGACGGACGGTGCGCGACCAGTCGCGCATCAGTCCGCCGGCTTCCCGGCCCGCGAAACCCAGGCGTTCACCGGGGTAGTGGCCCACCACCCGGGTGATCACCGGCAGGGCATGGGCGAAGCCGGCGATTCCCCAGCGTTTGCCGCCGCGGTAGCTGCGCCAGTCGGGCACGCCGGTTGCCACCAGCACCAGCCCCGCGCAGCGATCCGGGTTCCGCGCGGCCAGCATCGCCGCGAACTGTCCGCCCAGGCTGTGCCCGCCCAGGTACCCGGGTTCTTCCCCGGGAAAGGCGTCAAGGACCGTTGGCAGGTCGTGGTCGAGCAGCTGGGCATACCCCCAGTCCCTGCCCCGCCCGGCGCGCAGGCCACTGCTGCCCGTGCCGCGCCAGTCAGGCACGGCGGTGCTGATGCCGCGGGCGGCAAGCGCCTGCGCGAACGGATCGTATTTGGCTGCGGGCACGCCCAGGGCCGGCAAAAACACCAGCGAGCCGCGCGCCTGCGCCGCAGGGCACACGCGCAGTGCGAACTCATGGCCGTCCGACGTGCGCAGCATCCGCTCTTTAATGCGCATCCACACGGCTCCCAGCAAAACCCGGAGCATACCTAGCCTGGCCCGGAGCGTCCTCACGCCGGCGACACGGCAAACACACACCTTGCTGACGCCGCCGCGACGGCCCCATGACGGGCACCCGTGGACACTGCGACGGTGCCCAAAAGGGGCATCACCCCCACCCTGGAGAAGACCATGACCCTGCTTCGCAAAACCGCTCTTGCCCTGATGCTTTCCGGCCTGGTCGCGACCCCGGCGCTTGCCGGCCACCACGAAGGCAAGGACAAGGCGGTCGGCACGATCGTCGACGTCGCCGCCGCCAATGCCGATTTCGAAACCCTGGTCGCCGCCGTGAAGGCCGCCGGCCTGGTCGAAACCCTGTCGGGCGAAGGCCCGTTCACCGTGTTCGCACCCACCGACGACGCCTTCGCCAAGCTGCCGGCCGGCACGCTCGAGTCGCTGCTGCTGCCCGAGAACAAGGACCAGCTGGTTGCGATCCTCACCTACCACGTGGTCGCCGGCAAGGTGAAGGCCGCCGACGTTGTGAAGCTCGATTCGGCCACCACCGTCAACGGCCAGGCCGCCGACATCGAAGTCAGCGGCAGCACCGTGCGCGTCGACGGCGCCACCGTCACCGCCACCGACATCAAGGCCAGCAACGGCGTCATCCACGTGATCGATACGGTCATCATTCCTGACTGAGCCCTACCCTCTCCCGCGTAAACCCAGGACGGCCCGCTTCGGCGGGCCGTCGCTTGTTATGCTCGGGCCATGGACCCGCAAACCACCTGGTACATCCTTTCCGGCGCGCTGATCGTGATCGGCCTGCTGGGCACCGTGTTGCCGGTGCTGCCGGGCCTGCCGGTGATGTTCGCCGGCATGTGGCTCGCCGCCTGGGCCGACGGCTACCAGCGCATCGGCAGCGGCGCCCTGGTCGTGCTGGGCATCCTGGTGGCCATTTCCATCGTCACCGACCTGCTGGCCAGCCTGCTGGGCGCCAGGCGCGCCGGTGCGTCCAACAAGGGCCTGTGGGGCGCCGGCATCGGTGGCTTCGTGGGCATCTTCTTCGGCCTGCCCGGCCTGTTGGCCGGCCCCTTGCTCGGCGCTGCGGCCGGCGAGATGGCCCACGGCCGCGCCTGGCGCGACGCATCGCGCATTGGCGTGGGCACCTGGATCGGCCTGCTCGTCGGCGCCATCTTCAAGGTGCTGCTGGCACTGGCGATGCTGGTGATCTTCGCCGGCGCGCTGCTGGTCAACTAAGCCTCAGGCGTCGAGCTCCCGCAGGGTCACCGACGGGGGTACCCGGACGATGCGCCGCGTCGCCCACATGCCCGCCGCGAGCGCGGCCAGGGTGCCGGCCAGGGCGCCGCTGGCGGCCAGGCCCCAGTCGGCTTCCCAGGGCAGGTCGAAAACCTCCTTGGCAACCACGCCGGCCAGCACCGAGGCGGCCAAGGCCGCGACGACGCCCGACAACAGGCCGATGGCGGCGAATTCAGACGCCTGCGCCAGCCGAAGCTGGCGACCGCTGCCGCCCAGCACGCGCATCACGCCGCCTTCGAGCAAACGTTCGTCCTGGCTGGCGCTGACCGCGGCAAGCAGCACCAACAGGCCGGCCAGCAGCGAAAATCCGAACACGGCCTCGACCACCAGGCTGACCTGCTCGACGGTGCCGCGCACCTGGTCGAGCACGGCGTCGATGTCGATCACCGACAGGTTCGGGTAGGCCGACACCAGTTCGGCGGTGAATCGTGGGCGCCCTTCCGGCACCTTCACCGCGGTGATGTGGCTGCCGGAAAATTCATCGAGTGAGCCGGGTGAACCAATCACGAAGAAGTTGGGCCGGAAACTCTCCCAGTCCACCTTGCGCAGGCTGGTGATGCGGCCCGCATACGTCGAGCCCGCCACGTCGAAGGCGACCTGGTCGCCCACGCTCCAGCCCATCGATTCGGCGAACTCCTCCTCGACCGAGAGTTCGGTTTCCGGCGGCACCCCGGTCCAGAAGCGCCCCGAGGTGACCTGGTTGTCGTCGCGCAGGGCGTCGGCGCTGGAGAGGTTGAATTCGCGTTCGGCCATGCGCCTTGCGCGACTGCCTTCGGGAAAACTTTCCCCGGTTGCCGGTTCGCCGTTCACTTCGAGCAGGCGGGCGCGGATCATCGGGTAGAGCTCGGGTTCGGCCACGCCCTGCGCCGCCAGGAACTCGCGCACGGGCTGCACCTGGTCGGGCTGCACGTTGACGATGAAACGATTGGGCGCATCGGCCGGCATGGCATTGCGCCAGCGATCGAGCAGGTCGGTGCGCACGAAGGTGAGCAGCAGCAGCGCCATCAGCCCCAGCCCCAGCGCCGACACCTGCGCGATCGAGGCGCCGGCACGCCGGCTTACATTGGCCAGGCCATAACGCAGCGGCCCGCGCAGGCGCGTGCGCAGCCGGCGCATCAGCACGATCAGGCCCCAGGCCAACAGCGCCAGCACGCCGATCGTGACCAGGATGCCGACCAGCATGTAGGTACCCAGCGTGGCCGAGCCGGCCTTCCACCACAGCAGCGCGGCCAGGCCGGACAAGCCGGCCAGGCCAACCACCCAGGCGGCGGGCTCGGTCGGGTCCAGGTCCCGGCGCAGCACGCGCAGGGCCGGCACGCGGCGAAGCGCCAGCACCGGCGGCACCGCGAAAGCCAGCAGCACGGTCAGGCCGACGCCCAGGCCTTCCAGCGCCGGTCGCAGGCCCGCAGCGGGCAGGTCGAGCTTGAGCGCGCTGGCCAGCCAGCCCGCCACGCCCCACTGCAGGCCGTAGGCCAGCGCCACGCCCAGCAGGCTGCCCAGCAAACCCAGCAGCAGCAGTTCGCCGACGTGGATGCCGACCAGGGTGGCCTGGCTGGCGCCCAGGCAGCGCATCACCGCGGCCCCCTGCAGGTGGCGGGCGCTGTGCCGGCGCGCGGCCATCGCCACCGCGACGGCGGCCAGCACCACGGAAACCAGGGCCGCCAGGCCCAGGAAACGGTCGGCACGGTCAAGCGCGCGGCGGATTTCGGGCCGGGCCTCGGCGGCCGTTTCCAGGCGCTGCCCGCGGCCGAGCGTTTCACCCGCGGCGGCGCTGAAACGTTCAACGGCGGACGCTTCACCCGCCACCACCAGGCGATAGGAAATGCGGCTGCCCGGCTGGACAAGACCGGTGGCCGGTACATCGGCCAGGTTGAGGAAAACGCGCGGCGCGGTGTTGAAATAGTCCAGCGCGGCATCCGGTTCCTGCACCACCAGCGCCGCCAGGCGCAGCTGGCTGCTGCCGATGCCGACGCTGTCGCCGATGCCCGCGTCCAGGGCGTCGGCGCCGGCGCGGCTCATCCAGATCGTGCCCGGAGCCGGGATGCCGCTGGCGATCGATTCGGGTCCATCGGCGTTTTCCAGCACGACGAAGTCGCCGCGCAGCGGGAAACCTTCGGCCATGGCCTTCAGATCACCCAGGCGCAGGGAGTCACCTACCCGCACCATGCTCGGGAACGACCAGGTTTCCGTCGAAGACAGGCCGGGCGCGGCCGCGAGCGAGCGCAGGGGCTCTTCGATCGGTGAATCAGCGCGCACCACCACGTCGCCGCCCAGCAGGCGGTTGGCTTCCTGGGCCAGGGCCCGTTCGGCGCGGTCGGTGATAAAGCCCACCGCGCAGACCGCCGTCACCGCCAGCACCAGCGCGGCAAGCAGGATGCGCACGTCGCCCGAGGCCAGGTCGCGGCGCAGCTGGCGCAGGGCCAGGCCGGGGGAAATCATGCCTGCACCAGCCGGCCCGACTCGAGCCGAAGCTGGCGACCGCAGCGCGCGGCCAGGGCCTCGTCATGGGTCACCAGCACCAGGGTGGTGCCGGACTCACGGTTCATGCGGAACAACAGCTCGATGATGGCCTGGCCGGTTCGGGTGTCGAGGTTGCCGGTGGGTTCATCGGCAAACAGCACCGCCGGGCGCGTGACGAACGCCCGGGCCAGGGCCACGCGCTGCTGTTCGCCGCCGGACAACTGGCGCGGGTAGTGGCCCAGGCGTTCGGCCAGGCCCACCTGTCCCAGCATCGCCCGGGCCGGACCTTCGGCATCGGCGTCGCCGCGCAGTTCCAGCGGCAGCATCACGTTTTCCAGCGCGGTCAGCGAGGGCAACAGCTGGAAACTCTGGAATACGAAGCCGACCTTCTCGCCGCGGATCCTGGCGCGCCCGTCCTCGTCCAGGCCCGACAGCGGCTTGCCGTCGAGCCGGACCTCCCCCTGGCTGGGCACGTCCAGCCCGGCCATCAGCGACAGCAACGTGCTCTTGCCTGAACCGGAGGCTCCGACGATCGCGACGGCTTCACCCTGTTGAATGGTAAAACCGACCCCATCAAGGATGGTCAGGTCCCCGGACGGAAGGGGCACCCGCTTGCCGAGGTCTTGAACCTGCAGCGAGATTCGGGTGTCGGATGTTCCGGGGCTATCGGCCATGAGGGTCTCGTGGGGAATGAATGTGATGACGCGTACCGGGTCAGTATATGGAGCTTGCACCAGCGGGGTTCAACGCGGAGTCATGACCGCGGTGATGGCGCTGCTGTGGCTGGTCGCCACGGCGCCGGCGCTTGCCGCCGAACGCACCGTGCTGGTCATGGGCGATTCGCTGTCGGCCGCCTATGGGCTCGCGCCCGAACAGGGCTGGGTGGCGCTGCTGGCCGAACGCATGGGTTCCAGGCATCCGGGCTGGCGGGTCGCCAACGCCAGCATCAGCGGCGAAACCACGGCCGGCGGCGCCAGCCGCATCGCCGGCGAGCTCAAGCGCCACCAGCCCGACGTCGTGGTGATCGAACTGGGTGCCAACGACGGCCTGCGTGGCCTCGACCTGGCGCAGACGCGCGACAACCTCGAACGCATGGTCACCGCGTCCAAGGACGCCGGCGCGCGGGTGCTGTTGCTGGGCATGCGCATCCCGCCAAACTATGGTCCCGACTACACCCAGGGTTTCGAGCGCAATTACCAGGTGCTGGCCGAAGAGCACGAGGTCGCCCTGCTACCGCCATGGACCGCGACGCCTTCCAGGCCGACAACCTGCACCCGGTGGCCGCCGCGCAGCCCAAGCTGCGCGACCACGTCTGGCCGGCGCTGGCGCCGCTGCTCGATTGAATCCAACCCTCCAAGGAGCCCGTGCATGAAGACGCCCCTCGCCCTCGCCCTGATGCTTTCGGTCGGCGCCTGTGCCGCCAGCGACAAAGACCCCGCCGGGCGCAGTTTCCCCAGCGAACACGGTCCACTGGAGGTAAGCACGGTGGTTTCCGGGCTTGAACATCCCTGGGGCCTGGCCTTCCTGCCCGACGGCCGCATGCTGGTGACCGAACGCCCGGGCCGCCTGCGCATCGTCGCCGCCGACGGCAGCCTGTCCGAACCCCTGTCGGGCCTGCCCGAAGTCTGGTCGCGTGGCCAGGGTGGCCTGCTCGACGTCGCCATCGATCCCGACTTCGCCAACGCGCCCTGGGTGTACTTCAGTTTTTCCGAGCCCGGTGAAGGCGGCGCGGGCACTTCGGTTGGCCGCGGCAAGCTGGCGGGCGAATCACTCCAGGACGTGGAGATCATCTTCCGCCAGGCGCCCAAGCTCGACGCCGGCCAGCACTTCGGTTCGCGCCTGGTCTTCGACCGCGAGGGCCGGCTGTACGTAACCAGCGGCGACCGCGGCAACTGGGACAATCCGCAGCTGCTGGACAAGGGCCAGGGCAAGATCTTCCGCATCAACAGGGACGGCTCGATCCCCGCCGACAATCCCTACGTCGGCCGCGACGACGCGAACCCGGCGATCTGGTCCTACGGCCACCGCAACGTGCAGGGCGCCGCCCTGCATCCGGGCACCGGCAAGCTCTGGCAGACCGAACACGGCGCCCGCGGCGGCGACGAGCTCAACATCCCGGAGCCGGGCAAGAACTACGGCTGGCCGGTGATCACCCTGGGCGTCAACTACAGCGGCGCCCCGATCGGTTCGGGCAAGCAGGAAATGGAAGGCATGGAGCAGCCCATCCACCAGTGGACCCCGTCGATCGCGCCCAGCGGCCTGGCCTTCTACACGGCCGATCGTTTCCCGGCCTGGCAGGGTGACCTGTTCGTGGGTGCCCTCGCCTTCCAGCGCGTGGTGCGTCTGGAGCTGGACGGCGACAAGGTGGTCACCGAGGAGCCGCTGCTGGTGGACCTGGGCGAACGCATCCGCGACGTGCGCCAGGGTCCGGACGGTTACCTGTACCTGCTCACCGACGACGCCGACGGCGACATCCTGCGCGTCGGACTGGAAGCCAAGTAAGCCAGGCTCACTCGCTGGCGGCGGCCTTGAGCGCGTCGTACTCGTGCACGTGGCGGCCTTCGCCGCCGCGTCCGCACAGGTTCACCAGCGCAGCGGCCACGTCGGCCGCCGCGATCGCCCGATAGCGGCGCAGCGGCCCTCGGGCCAGCAGGTTGGCCCAGGGCGCCAGCCGCTGCCCCAGGGCTTCGGCCGGCCTTCGTTCGCCGCGTTCGCCGAGCAACAGTCCGGGGCGAAGGCAGTCCACGCGTTGAAAGCCCAGGGCCCCCAGGCCGCGTTCGGCCTCGCCCTTCACCCGCAGGTAGAAGTTGCCCGACTGGGCGCTGGCCCCCACCGAAGAAACCAGCAGTGCCTGGCGCGCGCCCAGGCGATGGGCGATGCCGGCCAGCGCCAGCACCAGGTCGCGGTCGACTTCCAGGAAGGCTTCGCGCGAACCGGCCTGGCGGATCGTGGTGCCCAGGCAGCAGGCGTAAGCGTCCAGGCGCGCACCGTGGCGTTCCAGCGCGTCGCATATCGCCGCTTCGTCCCAGCCGCCGGGCAGGCCCAGCAGACGCGGGTGCGCCAGATCCAGCGGCCGCCGCACGGGTGCAAGCAGCAGCGGGCCGTCGGCCTTCGCCAGCCAGCGCCGCAGGGCGAGGCCTCCGACCAGCCCGGTCGCACCGGCCAGCAGCACCGCCGGGCGTGGGCTCATGGGCTCAAGCCCACTCTTCCAGGCCTTCGCGCTCGTAGAGCAGGCGGAAGCCCGGGCGTGCCTTCAGGCGCTGCGCCAGGGCGTCGAGTTGCGGCCATTCGGTGGCCGGGCGCGGCAGGTTGCGCGACCAGCGCATCAGCATCGTGAGCAGGAAGTCCGCGGCGGTGACCGACGGTCCCAGCAGGTAGGGGCCGCGTCGCGCCAGGTGCGCTTCCACCTGGCCCCAGGCGGCATCGATGGTTTCGGCGGCGCGGGTGCGCACGGCGTCGGCGTGCTCCGGACCGGCCGCTTCTTCCGGGTAATACCAGTCGCGGAAAGCCGGCTGCAGGGTATTGGCCAGGAAGACGATCCACTGGTAATAACGCGCCCGTTCCACCGTGCCCGGCGCCGGCGCCAGGCCGAAGTTCGGGTGGGCGTCGGCCAGGTGCATCACCATCGCCGCCGCTTCGGTCATCGGTTCGCCGTGGATAAGCAGGGTCGGCACGCGCCCCGCCGGATTGATTGCCAGGTATTCGGGACGTTTGTGTTCGCGCGCGGCGAGGTCGAGCCTGCGCAGCTCGTGACGCGCACCGATCTCGATGAGCAGCCAGTGCACGACGAGGCTGGCGGCACCGGGGGCGTAGTACAGGGTGTACATGCGTCCATCCAAATCAAGGTCAGCGGCAAGCATACGACGGCCAACGGCGCAAAAGAAAAGCCCCGGGTGTTGCCACCCGGGGCTTGCCTGAGTCCGTTGGGACTCCGATTACATCGGCTGCACTTCGTCAGCCTGCATGCCCTTCTGGCCCTTGACGAGCTTGAAGGAGACCTTCTGGCCTTCCTGCAGGGACTTGAAGCCGGTGCCCTGGATGGAACGGAAATGGACGAACACGTCCTCGCCGTTCTCGCGGCTGATGAAGCCGAAGCCCTTGGCATCGTTGAACCACTT
>CAZXTV010000020.1:0-14667 GCA_964643705.1 uncultured Arenimonas sp.
CCTCGGACGATGACTACGTGGCCGGCCGCGGCCGCGTGCTCAGCCTGGCCTGGTCGCATCGCTTCTGAGGTCGGCGATGCCGGACGGCAGCCACGCGCGCGCCCCGCGCACCCTGCCGCGCCTGCGCACGGTGCTGGCCTGGCTGCACCTTTGGCTGGGCCTGGCGGCAGGCACGGTGTTCGCCCTGGTGTCGTTGGCGGGCACCGTGCTGGTTTTCCACGATGAACTGCTGCTTGCTTCGCGACCGGCGCTCGCCGCCCACGCGGCGATCGCCGATGCCGGCGTGATGGGGCGACTGCTGGACGAGGCGCCATCCCGCGGCCTCACCGCGCTCGACCTCCCCCGCGAGGGCCTGCCGGTATGGCAGGGCTACCTGGCCGATGGCCGACGCGCCTACTTCGCACCGGAAGATGGCCGTCTGCTGCTGGTGCGCAGCCATCACGACGACTGGCTGATATGGCTGCATCACTGGCATGTCGAGCTCCTCGGCGGCGCGGCAGGCAAGGAGGCGCTGGGCATCGTTGGCTGGATCGCGCTCGGCCTGCTGGCGAGCGGCCTCTATCTGTGGTGGCCCAGGCCCGGGCGCATGCTGGCGCAGCTGCGTTGGCACGCGGGACCGCCGGCACGGCGCTGGCTCAGCTGGCACCGCAGCAGCGGCGTGCTGATGCTGCCGCTGCTGGTGCTGGCCACGCTCACCGGCGTGGGCATGGTCTATTCGAACGGGTTTCGCACGGTGCTGGTGGCGGCCTTCGGCGCGGACCCGGCGCGGGCTCCCGCCGAGCCACGCGTGGCCGCCCAGGCCATTGACTGGTCCTCGGTGCTGCGGACCGCCGGCACGGCCTTCCCCGGCGCACGGATCGCCCGCGTCTCGCCGCCCGCGGCGGATGGCGACACCGTGACCTTCCGCCTGCAGGCGCCCGGCGAGTGGCATCCGGTGGGCCGCAGCCTCGTCGGCGTCAGTCGGGACGGCCGCCAGACGCTGATTCGCTACGACGCCACGGCCGACCGCCCGGGGGCCCGCCTGAGCAACGCGATCTATCCGCTGCACGTCGCCGCCGTCGGCGGCACCGGAATGAAGCTGGCCCTGGCGGCCACCGGCTTGTTGCCGACCTTCCTGCTGGTCACCGGCTTCCTGTTCTGGCGCCGTCGCCGCGCCACCCGCTGAGCCAGGGCGCGACCTGCAGCGGGCCGCTAGAATGCCGGCCATGCAGATCGGCCCCTACCGCATCCAACCCCGCGTGGTGCTGGCCCCGATGGCCGGCGTCACCGACAAGCCGTTCAGGATGCTGTGCAAGCGCCTGGGCGCGGGGCTGTGCGTGTCCGAGATGACGATCTCGGACCCGAAGTTCTGGCACACCAACAAGTCCCTGCACCGGATGGACCACGCCGGCGAGCCCGACCCGATCAGCGTGCAGATCGCCGGCACCGACCCGACCATGCTGGCCGAGGCGGCGCGCTACAACGTCGACCACGGCGCCCAGCTCATTGACATCAACATGGGCTGCCCGGCCAAGAAGGTGTGCAATACCTGGGCCGGCTCGGCGCTGATGCGCGACGAGGCGCTGGTGGCGCGCATCCTGTCGGCGGTGGTCGCCGCGGTGGACGTGCCGGTGACGCTGAAGATCCGCACCGGCTGGGCCGCCGACCAGAAGAACGCGCTGGCCATCGCCCGCATCGCCCAGGACAGCGGCATCGCCGCGCTGGCCGTACACGGCCGCACCCGCGACCAGCAGTACACCGGCGTCGCCGAATACGACACCATCGCCGCGGTGAAGGCCGCGCTGCGCATCCCGGTGCTGGCCAACGGCGACATCGATTCCCCGCACAAGGCCGCCTTCGTGCTGCGCCACACCGGCGCCGACGCGGTGATGATCGGCCGCGCGGCGCAGGGCCGGCCCTGGATCTTCCGCGAAGTGGCGCATTACCTCGCCACTGGCGAGCAGCTGCCCGAACCAGGCGTCGCCGAAGTACGCGACATCCTGCTCGCCCACCTCGAACACCTGCACGCTTTCTACGGCGAAGAGTCCGGCGTGCGCATCGCCCGCAAGCACTTGGGCTGGTACGCCAAGGACCGTCCGGAGAACGCCGCCTTCCGGGGCGTCGTCAACCGCGCCACCACGGCCGACGACCAGCTGCGCCTGACCCGCGATTATTTCGACGCGCTGGTGGCGGGCGTCCCGCCCGGTTTTGCCGCCGCGGCCTGAACCAGGCTTCCGCCGGCGGCAATCGCCTGCAATTCTTCCGGCGGACGGGTCCAGATGCGGTCCCACATCTGTTCCAGGCGCCGCCTTGCTTCCCAGGGCCATTCGGCCTGTTTGGGCCCGTAGGCCCGCCAACCAGCGCCGTCGCGTTCGGCCACGATGAAACGGAAGCTGTAGTCGGGCTCCGCGCCCATGCGCAGGTCGGACAGCACCAGCTTTCCGTCGCGCACCTGCGCCTTCATGAAGCCGCGGTTGAACCACACAAGGCGGTCCACGCTGGGCACGCCACGCGCCGCTTCCAGCGCCTGTGTGTCGGACCGGTAGGCACGGAACACCATCGGCCCCTGGTCGGCCACCAGCGAACGTTCGCCTTCGAGGAAACCTTCCGGCGTCATTACCACCACGCGCCACAGCAGCGTGTTGAAGGGCATGGGCACCGAAAAACGCGGCGCGTCCTGCAGGCCCTGCGCCGCCAGCGCACGTTCGGCGACACGATCCACCATGGCCTTGGCCGCCAGCGACCAGCCCAGGTAAACGCTGCTCAGCGCCAGCCCGAGCACCAGCGCCTTTTGCGCCGACGGTCGCCACCCGCGTATCAACGCCACCAGACAGCTCAACAACAGCGGCAGCGTGTACAGCGGATCAATGATGAACAGGCTCGACCACATCACCGGCGACCCCGGCAGCGGCCACCACAGCTGGGTGCCGTAGACGGTGAAGGCATCGAGCAGCGGATGCGTGACCAGCGCCAGCGTGATCGCCCAGAACCAGCGCACCGGCGCCTCGGCCACGCGCCCGCCCGTGCGCTTGAACAACCACCACAGCAGCGCCGCCAGCGGCAGCAGCACCAGCAGCGAATGCGAAGGGCCGCGGTGCCAGGTCATGTTGGTCACCGGGTCCAGGCCCATGAACCACATCGGCAGCGAATCGAGGTCCGGCAGGGTGCCCAAGGCCGCGCCGGCGGCCAGGGCGGCGCGGCGATGGCGGGCCGGGGCAATGGCGCCCGCGATGGCGGCGCCCAGGGCGATCTGGGTGATGGAATCCATGGTCGGATGCTAACCGCCAGCAAGGTATCGATGGCGTGAGGCGAAAGCACCGGACCATGGCCGCGCCTGTCCTGGCCCGGCGGCGTAATCACCGGGCCCGATTCCCGAACCAATGGATACCCAACCGACGGGAACCGCCATGAACACGCTGCATCCCAACCTGACCTACCCCAAGGGATTCCTCGACTTCCTTACCCTGACGCCCAAGCGCGGCCACGTGGTCGGCGACTACGTGCTCAAGGGCGAAGGCCTGGAATGTTTCAATGGCGCACTGGCCTCGCTCAGCCCGGAATCGCCGACGCTGACCCTAGACCAGTTCGCCACCGCCGCACAGCGCGCGCTGGATCGTTATCCGGACGGCCGCCAGCCCGCTTTCGTCGGCTCGCGCCTGGCCTCCCTCGACCGCCTGCAGGCCCTGGTGGCCGACGCCGGCTGGGACCCCCCCGAAGACCTGCCGCGACGCCTGGACGTGGTGCGCGCGTACATCGCCCATCCGGACCGGCTGGTGCCCGACCAGATCGCCGTGGTGGGAGGGCTGGACGTGGCGGTGCTGGTCGACGTGTTGCTGCAGCTGGTGCGCGATGACCTGGCCGAATACGAGGACTTTTGCCGCTTCAGGCAAGTGGCGGCCGACTACGCCAGGCTGTCGGTGGAGGAGACCGGGCTTACCCGCGCGCAGTGGCTCGAAGCCCTGCAACAGGCCAGCGAGGCGCCGGCGCGGCGCTATGGCAGGGCCCGTGTTCGCTACGCCCCCGACCCGCGTGCCAGCCTGTTCCATGTCACCTGAACACGGCGGGCCAGCTTGGGCCCATACTGCCCGCAACGACGGGGTTCGCGAGGCCGGCAGGCCCGCACCGGGGACGTCATGAGCCAATTCGCGACCACGCGCTGGAGCCTCATCCTGGACGCCCGCGGCGCCCCGGAGGACGCACGCCCGGCGCTCGAGGAAATCTGCCGCGCCTATCGCGCGCCGGTGCTCAGCTACGTACGCCGTAGCGGCCATGCGGGCGCAGATGCCGAAGACCTCACCCAGGAGTTTTTCGCCCGCCTGCTCGAACGGCGTTGGGACGAACGCGCCGACCCGGCGCGTGGCCGCTTCCGCAGCTTCCTGCTGACCGCGCTCAAGCGCTTCCTGATCGACCAGCACGCGGCGAGCCTGGCGCAGAAACGCGGCGGCCTGGTGCACCATGCCGACGACACCCTGGAAGACCTGGCCGGACCGGAAAACCTTTCCCCGGAAGCGGCGTTCGAACGCGCCTGGGCCGCGACGGTGATCGAACGCGCTTTCACGCGCCTGGGCGAAGAAGCCGCACGCAATGGCCGCGGCGAACTGTTTGCCCGCCTCTCGCCATACCTCGCCGAACCCGCCGAAGCCGCGGACTACCGGCTGCTGGCCGAATCCCTGGGCATGCGCGCCAATACCCTGGCGGTGTCCGTGCATCGGCTGCGCCTGCGGCTGCGCGAACTGGTGCGCGCCGAAATCGAAGAACAGACCGATGGCCCGGAGTCGGCCGCCAGCGAACTGGCCACGCTGCGCCAGGCGCTGGTGCCGGGCCGCGACTTCGTGGAACTGGCCTGATGGATCCGCGCAGCCTTGACGGCGATTTCGCCACCACGCGCTGGTCGCTGGTGCTGGGCGCCAGTGACCGGGACGCGCCCGGCGCGCGCGCTTCCCTGCTGACCTTATGCCTTCGCTACTGGTACCCGGTTTATGCCTACCTGCGCCGCAGCGGCCACGCACCAGAACGGGCGCACGACCTGGCCCTGGCCTTTTTCGACGGTCTGGTTCGCGACGGCCTGGCCCGCCGGGAAGCACATCAGCAAGGCCGCTTCCGATTGTTCCTGCTGGGCGAACTGCATCGTTTCCTGTCCGACGACGCGGCGCGTGCGCCCCGGGAGCCGACCCTGGACCCGCCTGCGCTGCATGAACTCGAATCGCGCCACCAGGCCGAAGCCCTGCCCCAGGGTTCGCCCGAAGACATGCTGCGCCGGGGCTTCGCGGTCGAAGTGCTGGGCGCCGCCCAGCAGCGCCTGCGCCGCGAAGCCGTCGAAGCCGGCCACCTGCCAATGTTCGAGGCGCTGGCGCGTTTCCTGGCTAGCGAGCCACGGCCGGGCGACTACGAAGAAATCGCGGGCCGGCTGCAGGTGAGGCCGCTGTTTCTTTCCCTGGCGGTGAAACGCCTGCGCCAGCGCTTCCGCGAACTGGTCGACCACGAACTCAGCCAGACCCTGGCCAGCGGCAGCGACATGGACGCCGAACGCGCCGCCCTGATGCAGTCCCTGGATGAGTCGCCGCGGTGACCGCCGCCACCGTGCCCGAAGGACGCTGGTGGCTGGACCCGGGCCTGGCCAAGCTCGCCTTTGGCAGCCAGTTCGCCCGGCCGGGCGAAGGTCTGGCCCCCTCGGACACCCACCTGGCTTTCCTGCCGCCCGACGCCCTGGCGCTGGACCTTTCCGATCCTGCCCAGGCGGAACTGGGCGACTACCGGCTGCAGGAACTGGTCGGCCAGGGCGGCATGGGCGTGGTCTACCGCGCGTGGCAAAAGAGCCTCGAGCGCGAAGTGGCGGTCAAACTGCTGTCGGCCGGCCCCTGGGCATCGGAAGAATTCATCGACAGCTTCCGGCGCGAGGCGCGCCATGCGGCCAGCCTGCAGCATCCCAACATCGTCGCCGTGTACGAAATGGGCGAGCAGGACGGGCTGATCTTCTACGCCATGCATCTGGTGCGCGGCACCAGCCTGGCCGAAGTCCTGCGTCAGCGCGGCACCCTGCCCGCCCGCGAAGCAACGTTGCTGCTGCGCACCATCGCCGAAGCGGTGGACTACGCGCATCGCATGGGCGTGCTGCACCTGGACCTCAAGCCAGGCAACGTGCTGGTCGACGAGCGTGGCGTCGCGATGGTCACCGACTTTGGCCTGGCCCGGCGGCTGGGGCAGGCACCGAGCGTCGAAAACGAACAGGTGTCGGGCACGCCCAGCTACATGGCGCCCGAACAGGCACAGGTCCGCAGCCAGGGGCTGTCGGTGGCCACCGACATCTGGGGCATGGGCGCGATCCTTTATGAACTGCTGACCGGCGTGCCGCCGTTTACCGGCCGCGACCCGCGCGAGATCCTTCAGAACGTACTCAATGGCACCGTGCGCCGGCTATCGCGCCATGCGCGCATACCCGACGACCTGGAAGCCATCTGCCTGCGTTGCCTGCGCAAGGAGCCCAGCGGACGTTACGCCAGCGCGCGCGAACTGGCCGACGACCTGGGTCGCTTCCTTGAACACCGCAGCGTGCAGGCCCGCCCGCTCAACGTCCTGCAGCGCATCGGGCGCTGGGCGCAGCGCGAACCGAAGCTGGCCGTGGCCTCGGCGATGACGGCGACGGCCCTGGTCACGGGCCTGGTTGCCACCACCCACCAGTGGAGCCGCGCCGAATTCAATGCGGGCATTGCCAGCCAGCGGCTGTGGGAAGGCCGGCGCGAAGCCGCCCTGCAGATGGAAGCCGACGGCCGCGGCTGGCAAGCCGCCGAGCGCCTTCTGGACAACATCAGCGAACAGCTGGCGAGCGGCCGGTCCCCGGAACGGGACCGACTGCGCCTGGGCATGCTGCTCGGGCAAGGGGCGACGCTGGTGGACAGCAGCCTGGTCGCGGACGCCACGCCGCTGGCGGTAGCGGTAAGCGAGGATGGGCGTCGGATCGCGCTGGCCCTGGGTGACCGCAGCGTGCGCTGGTACGACGCCGCGACCCTGGTCGAACAGGGCCGCATCGACCTGGGTGAATACGCCAGTTCCGGCGGCGAGTTGCGCGCCATTTCGCGGCTGCGTTTCGCCGGGCCCGACCAGCTCCTGGCCACCCAGGAGTGGTACCGCAACCTGCCCAGTCCGACCGACGGGGACACCTGGCTGCTCGACCTGCGCGAGCGGCGGCGGATCGAAGCGCCCGCCAGTTTTCCTGACTTCAGCGACGCTGCCTTCAGCGCCGATGCGCGCACCGCCCTGCTGCGTGACCAGACCGGCGCCGTCGAGGCCTGGCAGGTTTCGCCCTGGCAAAAACTCTCCGGGCGTCGGCCGGCACCGGGCAGCGGCGAGGTCGTGCCCTGGCGCATCGCACCGGATGGCCGCTACGCGCTGGCCCTGTCGCAGGGCCAGCGTCGCCTGCACCTGTATGCCCTGCCTGCGCTCGCGCCCCTTCATGAACTGCAAATCCCGCAGTCGGCCCGGATCAGCGCCTGGTCCTTCAGCCCTGGCGGCGAGCAACTGGCCCTGGGCGATGACGAGGGTCGGCTGTATTTGCTGGACCTGCCCGATGGCGGATTGCGGGCCCTGCCCTCGGCGCGCGGCCGCGCGGTAACCTGGCTTGAATTCAGCGATGACGGCGGCTGGCTGGTGGCGGGGGCCGAGGACGGGCGGGCGCACGCCTTCGACGCCGCCAGCGGCAACCCCCTGGTCAGCGGCAGCATGGACCACGACTTCCCGATCCGGCGCGTGGGCATCGACCGGTCCCAGCGCCTGATGGTGGTGTCGGGTGACGGCCCGCGCGCCCTGTGGCGCTTGCCCGCCGCCGACGGTCCCGGCGCGTTGCCACCGATCCGTATCGGCCTGCCCCCGGCGCCGCATGCCGAGGCCGGCGACTTCGCCCTGGACTGGAGTCGCGACGGCCTGCTTGCCAGCGCCGGCCACGAGGGCACGCTGCGACTGTGGCGACTGCCGGCAGCACCGCTGCTGCCAGCCACGCTGGCGCGCCAGCCGGCCGAACGCCCCGGCTTCGCGGCCGGGCGGGTCGTGGACGTGGCCTGGAACCAGGTGCGCGTGCTCGACGCACGCGGTCGCGCCACCCGCTGGCTGGAGCTTGCGCAGCCCCCCGGGTTCGCCGAGCTGGCCGACGACGGGCGGCTTCTGCTGACCAGCGTCGGCCCCAGCCTGCTTCGGCACGACGCCGATACGCTGGTTCCGCGCGGCGCAGCGATCGCGCTTCCCGATTCGCCGCAGCGGCTGTTGGTTTCGCCCGACGGCCAGCGCGTCGTGCTCAGCTTCGCGGCAAGGGATGCCGACGGGTTCGCCGAACGCCTGCAGGCCTGGGACCTGGCCAGCGGTCGGGCCCTGCCCGGCACGGTGCAGCTTCGCGGGCCGCTGCTGAAGCTCGGTTACGCCGGCGAACACCGGCTGCTGGCGGTCGGCCCGGCCGATGCCGCGACAACGGTGCTGGACATGGACACGCTGCAGCCGATCGATCACTGGCCGCACGACCCCTTCGAGCCCGTGGTCGCCGCCGACGCCGTGCGCGGCGGCGACACCCTGTGGCTGCTGACCCGCGCCGATGACCTGCGCCTGGGCCGCGACAGCCTGCTGCGCTGGCGTCCGGGCGAGCCGGACGTCCAGCTGCGCCTGGACCTGGCGATACGTCCCTTCGCCGTCGGCGCCCTGGCGCACGGGGGCGCCTTCGTCGCGGGTGAATTGGCGCATGCGGTGGTGGATGCCGACGGCAAGACCAGGCGCATCCCACGCGGCATCGACCCCACTGATACCTCGCTGGGCGCGCTGGCCGTGCGCGAAGACGGCCAGGTGCTGGCGGTTTCGGGTCGCCACGGGGTGCAGGTGTTCGATGCGACCGGCGAAGCGCTGGGTCTGCCGCTGCGGCTGGGCGCGCCACCCACCGACGGCATCTTCGACCTGGCCTTCGGGGCAGGCGCGCGGCGGCTGTACGCACGCACGGTGCATGGCGCCGCGCGCTGGCCGGTGGGAACCCCCGAGCACTCCGATGCCGAGCTGGCCGCGCGCCTGGCCTGGCTCGATACGGACCGCGAAGCCGCGAATGCACTGATGGTGCCGCCTACCCGCCAGCGTGCCCGGTGGCGCGCCGATGACCCCGGCGCCTGGCCCTCCCCGGGTCGCCGGCCGGTGCCGGCGCTTGCCGGCTACGGCCGGGACGATGCCTCGCCCATCCCGGCGCGCGCGGCGGGCACGCCGGCTACTGCGCTCGACCTCACGTCGGTGTATGCCGTCGGGCCCGACGCGGTTCGCAACAGCGCCTCGGCGATCAAGCCTTTCCTGCGCCCCTGGCCCGCCGGGTGGCAGCGCATCGGCGGCGTGGACTTCGACATCCGCGGCATGGCCGACGTGCTTCCGCAGGGACTGGGCCGCTGCCTGCCGGTACCGGGCGGACGGGTCACGTCCGTGCATGCCCTGATGGTGCCGACCTTGCGCAGCCCCGAGCACGAGCCCCGGCTGTTGGCCGAGCTCCGGCTGCACTACGGCGACGGTGGATCGGCCAGCGTGCCGCTGCGCGCCACCCGGGAACTGCACGGCTACGGCGAGCAGGACCAGGACGTGCCGCAAGCCTTCACGGTCCGGGCACCGCGTGCGGCGATGGGGTTCCGCACGGTTACGGCGGCGGCCCCGCGCCTGGACAACCCGGAGCCCGACCGGCCAGTGCGCTGCCTGGACCTGCACAGCACCCGCGAACCCCACCTGCTGCTTGCGCTCTCGGTGACCCCGGGGCCGCAGCCGGTGGCCGACCCTGTAATCGCTGGCCGTTGATGCCGAATGAATCGGTAAGCCCCCCTGACAGGAGACTGGTATGCACCCGATTCGCCCTCTGGTTCCGATCCTCCTCGCCGCCGCCCTGGTGGCCCCGCCCGCGTTGGCCTGCGGGGAAGGCATCTTCAGCATGGGGGACGGCCTCCGTTACGACGGCTACCTGGCGCCGCGACCGGTCGAGATCCTGGTTTTCGAACCCGACGGCAGCGCCAGCGACGAACGCATCGCGGTGTACCGCGGACTCGCCCGCGCCGGCCATCGCCTCACCGTGGTTACCGACGCCACGCGGGTGCCGGAGGCTTTCGCAGGCAAACGCTTCGACGTGGTGGTGACCGAGGACGCCTACGCCCCGGCGCTGGCCAAGGTGCTGCCGCTTGAATCGCAGGCCCGCCAGCTTCTGATCGTGCCGGGCAAGCCGGAACGCCAGCCGCGCGGCGGCGACCGCGCCTTCGTGCGCGGTACGGCGAGCCTGGGCACCTGGCTCGGCACGCTCAACCGGCTGGTGAAGGAATAACCGTGGCTTCGCTCGTTCTGCGCGTCGCCGGCCCCGCCGTGCTGGCCCTGGCTGCGAACCCGGCCTGGGCGGATGGCACCGAGGGACTGATGCTGGGCGCCGACGACGAGGGCGAGCGTGGCCGCATCACGATCGGATTCCAGTCGGTGCACACGGACGGCAGCGTCGACGGCAGCGGCAATCCTGGCCCCGGCGTGCGCACCGACACACGCAACCTGCTGCTGTCCCTGGACTACCGGCTGGCCGCGCAGTGGTCCCTGCACCTGTCCTTGCCCTTCATCAACAAACGCTCGCTTGGCGACCCGGGCCTGCACAACGTGCGCTTCCTGACGGTGCCGCGCGAGAGCGCCTTCATCGACGACGGGGACTGGCACGGCGCCTGGCAGGACTGGCAGCTGGGCCTGAGCTACCACGGCCATTGGCAGGGCCTGAAGGTCCAGCCGCATGCCGTGCTGACGTGGCCCAGCCACGACTATGTGTTTTTCGCCAGCGCCGCGCCCGGGCGTTACCTGCGCAAGCTTCGTCTGGGCGCGGACGTCGGCCGCCGCTTCGGGCAAAGCAACCTGCACTGGTCGCTGGGCTACAGCTACGAGTTCGTGGAAAAGGTGCTCGACTACGACCTGGACAAGCACCACTACCGGGCCTCGATGCGCTGGGACGTGTCGCCGACATGGGCGCTGCACGGATTCGCCAACGCCCGCTACAGCCAGGGCATAAAACCCACCGACCTCGCGGGTCGGGTGCCGCGCTCGGAGCTGTGGTACCAGCACGACCGCCTGCTGCAGCACAACTACGTCCTGGCTGGCGTCGGGGCGACCTGGCGGTTCAACGACGACTGGTCAGTGTCGGCGTCGTCGGCGTGGCCGGTGCAGGCCGACAGCATGCACCGCGTCCGGCACGCCTGGGACCTGCAGCTGTCACGCCGCTTTTGAGCGTGGGAATCCGGGGCGCGTGGTCGGCAGGCGCGCCAGTTCGCTGCCATCGTGACGCAGCAGCACCAGGCTGCCGTCGGGCTCTTCCGCGAGCGCGGTGAGGCTTTCGACCCAGTCGCCATCATTCGCGTAGACCAGGCCGTCAGCTTCGAACAGGCCGGCGCGGTGGATGTGCCCGCAGACGATGCCGTCCAGGCCACGCCGGCCGGCGTCGTCCAGGCCGGCCTGCACGAAGCGGGCGATGTAACGTTCGGCGGCGCCGCTGCGCGACTTCAGGAAGTCGGCCAGCGACCAGTAGCGCAGCCCCATCCGGCGCCGCACCCGGTTGGTGAGGCGGTTGCCGGCCAGGATGCGTTCGTAGAGCCAGTCGCCGAAACGTTCCTGCAGGTTGCCGAACTGGGTTTGCGCGTCGTAGTCGTCACCATGGGTCACCAGCAGGCGGCGGCCGTCGGCGGTGACGTGGATGGCGCGCCGGCGCAGGCGCATGTTCGGCAGCACCAGGCCGCAGAAGTTGCGCACCGGGCGGTCGTGGTTGCCCGGTACGTAGAC
Organism: uncultured Arenimonas sp.; assembly: GCA_964643705.1. Taxonomy (GTDB): domain Bacteria; phylum Pseudomonadota; class Gammaproteobacteria; order Xanthomonadales; family Xanthomonadaceae; genus Arenimonas. The sequence continues at coordinate 11,770 of CAZXTV010000020.1, forward strand.
CAGTTCGGTGCCGGCGCGCGCCAGCGCCTGCAGCGCGTCGATCACCCTGCGCTGGTCGGGGCCCCAGGCCGCGCGGCGCTCGGCCATCCACCACAGGTCGATGATGTCGCCGACCAGGTACAGGCGACGGGTGTGCAGGCATTCCAGGAAATCGGCCAGCTCGGCGGCGTGGCAGTGGGCCGATCCCAGGTGCACGTCGGAGATGAAGACGGCCCGCTGGCGTGGGGCCGCCAGGGCCTTCACGCGGCCTCCGGCCCGGCGGCGGCGCGCGGCGCCGGTGCCTCCAGGTAACGCTCGCGCTTGCGCGCCCGTACCCGCGCCAGGTCGAGTTCGATCAGCCCGTCCACCGAGTGGTTGAAATCCGGGTCGACGCCGAAGGCAAGGAAACGCGCGCCGCCGGGTTCGCAAAGTTCGGTGTATTGCTTGTAGAGCGTCGGCACGCGCGCACCCAGCGAACCCAGGTTGGCCTTTAGCACGCGGAAGGCGTCGTCGGCACCGAGGTCGCCGAAGTCCGGCGGCGCGGCCAAAAAGCGGAAGGGCCGGTTCGCCGCCACGCCGTCGCCGGCGTCGCCGAAATAGCGCGAGTAGTAGGCGACCATCTGTTCGCGCGCCGCCAGCGGCAGGTCGGCGCTGATCGACACCGGGCCGAACAGGTAGCGCACGCCGGGCTGGTGCCGCAGGTAGGCGCCGATGCCCAGCCACAGGTAATCCAGGCTGCGGCTGCCCTGGTAGGCCGGCGCGACGAAGCTGCGGCCCAGCTCCACGCTTTGCATCAGCCGCGGCAGCAGGTGGCAGGGGTAGGTGAACAAGGACGCGCTGTAGAGGCCGGCCAGGCCGCGTTCGGCGAACACGCGTTCGCAGGGGGCGACGCGGTAGCCGCCGGCGATTTCCAGCGCCTCGCCGTCCCAGAGCACGATGTGGTCGTACCAGGTGTCGTAGGCGTCCAGGTCCAGGCGCTGGCCGGTGCCCTCGCCCGCGCCACGGAAGGTGAGTTCGCGCAGGCGGCCGATTTCGCGCAGCAGCGGTGAATCGGCGGCCAGCGGGCCGGCGTGGATGCGCTTGCCGTCGGGCGTGCGGCCCAGCAGCGGCATGCGCGAGAGTTCGCGCACCAGCAGGCGGCGGTCGACGGCGTGCGCCAGCGGCTGCGGGCCTTCGGGTTTGGTTTCGCGGCGCGAACCGATGGCGCCCAGCGCCTGGCGCACCGCCGACAGCGCCCGCGCGTCGGTTTCGTCTGCCGCGATCTTTCGGGCGTGGCCAAGGCGCAGGCCGATGCGGCTGCCGCGCCGGGTGAACACCTCCCGGGCCAGCAGCAGCATGCCGGCGGGCCGGTACAGGGCCGACACACCGTAGAAGAGCGCCGAATTGCGCGCCTGCACCTGCACCGGCAGCACCGGCGTCTGGGTGCTGCGGGCAAACCGAAGGAAACCGCGGCGCCAGCGGCCGTCGCGCACGCCGCGCCAGCCCAGGCGGGAGACTTCGCCGGCCGGGAAGACGATGACGCACTGTTCCTGTTCCAGCGCCGCTTCCACCGCACGCAGCGAATCGGCCGTCGGCCGGCCGCCGACGATGCGCACCGGCAGCAGCAGGTCGCGCAGCGGCGACACCGCGCCCAGCATGTCGTTGGCGACCACGCGCACATCGCGGCGCACGCTGCCGACCAGGTGCAGCAGGGCCAGCGCGTCGAGCGCGCCGCTGGGGTGGTTGGCGACCACCAGCAGGCGACCGGTTTCCGGGATACGTTCGCGTTCGATCTGGTCGACGGTGTAGCGCACGTCCAGGTAGCGCAGGGCGGCTTCGACGAAGGCCAGGCCGCGCAGGTGGCCGTGGGTTTCCAGGAAGTCGGCCGCTTCGCCCAGGCGCGACGCCTTCTGCACCTTGCCCAGCAGCGGCTTCACCAGGCGGGCGTGGGGGCCCTGGAACCAGCGGGGATGGCGCTGGGCCATCTGGCGCTCGAGATCAAGCATGCGGCGTCCGGCGACGGGGGGATTGCCGCGAAGCTTGGGCCGGCTGCCTTGCAGCACCGTTACCCGCAGGCGTCAGCCCGGTGACAGGCCGGGCGCAGCGCTTAACGTCCCGGAAACGGCGGGCACGGCAGGATGCACCCCGGGGCCAGGGCGTGTATCATTCCGCTCCTTCACCCATCCTTTCATCGCAATCAAAGGATATAAGCCCGAATGTCCAGCTACCTCTTCACCTCCGAGTCGGTCTCCGAAGGCCACCCGGACAAGCTCGCCGACCAGATCTCCGATGCGGTTCTTGACGCGATCCTCGCCCAGGACCCGCAGGCGCGCGTCGCCTGCGAAACGCTGGTGAAGACCGGCGCCGCCATCGTTGCCGGCGAGATCACCACCACGGCGTGGGTGGACATCGAGGAGATCACCCGCAAGGTGATCAACGACATCGGCTACGACAATTCGAACGTCGGCTTCGACGGCCACACCTGTGCCATCGTCAACATGATCGGCAAGCAGTCGCCGCATATCGCCCAGGGCGTGGACCGCAAGAAGCCCGAAGAACAGGGCGCCGGCGACCAGGGCCTGATGTTCGGCTACGCCTGCAACGAGGCGCCGGAATACATGCCGGCCCCGATCTATTACGCCCACCGCCTGGTGGAACAGCAGGCCAAGGTGCGCAAGAGCGGCAAGCTCAAGTGGCTGCGCCCGGACGCCAAGAGCCAGGTGACCCTGCGCTATGACGGCAACAAGATCGTCGGCCTCGACGCCGTGGTGCTTTCGACCCAGCACGACCCGGGCGTGAAGCAGAAGGACCTGGTCGCAGGCGTGATGAAGCACATCCTCGAGCCGGTGCTGCCGAAGGCGTGGCTCAAGGCGCTGCCGAAGTCGAAGATCCACATCAACCCGACCGGCAAGTTCGTGATCGGCGGCCCGGTGGGCGACG
>CAZXTV010000021.1:0-12156 GCA_964643705.1 uncultured Arenimonas sp.
CTGCGCCAGGCCGTGACCCGCGAGAGCGCCAAGCTCGAGAACGGCATGACCTGGCTGGCCACCGTCGGTGCCACCGCGCCGTTCGTGGGTCTGCTTGGTACGGTCTGGGGCATCTACGGCGCCCTGATCCGCATCGGTGCCACCGGCCAGGCGTCCATCGACGCGGTCGCCGGCCCGGTCGGCGAGGCGCTGATCATGACCGCCATCGGTCTGTTCGTCGCGATCCCGGCGGTGCTTGCGTACAACGCGTTCAACCGCGCCAACCGCAACACCTACGCCAAGTTCGACACCTTCGCGCACGACCTGCACGACTTCTTCGCCACCGGCTCGCGCGTCGGCGAAATGCCGGCCAAGCGCTAAGTCGAACGTCTAACCAGGAGTCGCAGGCATGGCCTTTTCTTCCAACTCCGGCGGTGCTGGCCCGATGGCCGACATCAACGTCACGCCCCTGGTGGACGTGATGCTGGTGCTGCTGATCATCTTCATGATCACGGCGCCGCTGATGTCCCACAAGGTGAAGGTGGACCTGCCCCAGGCAACCCTGGAAGAGAAGCCGGAAATCGAGCAACCGCCGATCACCCTCGCGGTGACGGCGGACGGCAAGGTCTACTGGAACGACGAGGAGGTCACCGGGGACATGCTTGATGCCCGCCTCGCCGTGCTGGCCCAGAAGACCCCGCAGCCGCAGGTCGACATCCGGTCAGACAACATCACCAAGTACTCGGTCATCCACGAAGTGGTGACCGACGTCCGCCAGGCGGGCATCCGCAAGGTGGGCTTCGTTTCAACCCCCGAGCGCTGAGGACGACAGACCATGGCATTTGCCTCGAATTCCGGCGCGGGCCCGATGGCCGACATCAACGTCACGCCCCTGGTGGACGTGATGCTGGTGCTGCTGATCATCTTCATGGTGACGGCCCCGGCCCTGTCCTACCAGATCCAGGTCGACCTGCCGCAGCGCACGTCCAACCCGCCGCCGCCGCCGAAGGATCCGCCCGAGCCGATCCGCCTGCGCATCGAAGCGGGTGGCACGGTGACCTGGAACAACACGCCGATCCCGCTGTCCTCGCTCCAGGCTGCCCTTGAGGTCGAGGCCGAGCGTGCCGGCTCCGACGTGACCCGCCAGCCGACCGTCGAGATCCAGACGGACATGGACGCCCAGTACGAAACCCTGGCCAAGGTGCTTTCGCGCACCAAGAACGCCGGGATGGCAAAGATCGCTTTCGTGGAACCGGGCGCCTGACCGAGCCCGGGTTTCCCGCACCCTGCAGCAACGCCGCCTCCGGGCGGCGTTTTTTTATATTGTTGATGCGCGCCCAAAATTGACCTGCCCGGCGCGTTGAAAATTGACCAGGGCATGGACCGGGGGAATCCAGCCCCGGGGTTGTTCGCAGTGTAGCCTCAGCCGCCGGATTCGGTGGCTGGTTCGGCATCCTGCTTCGCCTGTTGTGCCCGGGCCTGCCCCCGCGCCCGGATCTTGGTCTTGGCCGTGCGGCTGCTGTGCTCGTACAGCTTCGACAGCAGCCGGCGCATTCACCAGCTCGATCGTGCTGAAGAAGCGCACGCGCTTGCCGTGCCGGCCCACCGGCTCCACGCCCAGCGCCGTGGCCAGGTGCGTCTTGCCGGTGCCCGTGCCGCCGATTAGCACGATGTTCTCGGCCCTTGCGGTGAACGCCAGGGTGGCGAAGGTCTCGACCTGGCGCGGGTCCACCTTGGGTTGGCGACGGAATAGAAAAGAACAGGAAGCTTCATGCATCCGACCCAACAAAGAAGCCCTCAATCGCGAGGGCTCCGGCTTGATCTTCATTTCGGCTTCTCGGTTCCCCCATCCCTGACGGCGGGTTGGCGGATCCGCCGTGGAATAGACTTTAGCCCCAGTCCCCGTCCCCAGGGATGGGCCCGTCGTTGGTCGGGTTGGACGGAGCGGTGCTCGGCGGCTCAGGCATTTCAAGTTCGTTGTCACCGAGCACCACGCGATAGATGCCGTCATCGCCGCGCTGGTGGAAGAAGCAGATCGGGACGGTGCACCAGAGATCACCCTCCTGCCACGTAATGTCGCCGTCGAGTTCGTTGCCCGAACCGTTGAGCCACTTGTTGGCCCAGTAGAACGTCCCCTCGCCGATGACCGGGTTCAGGAACACGGGTTGGATCTCCGTGAGCCCTGCGACCTCGGGAATCGTGTTGAACGGTCGGATGTTCTGGCCTTGGACAAGGTAGGTGCTGTCGAGTGAGAAGCTGACGTTGTCCACCTGCCAACCGGGTTCGTAGTAGGAGGCTGCCGAATCACCCTGCACGCTATTGCCGTCAATTGTCGGAACGTCGACGCAGGTATTGGTGTCACCCACGTTCGGATTGAGGACGAAAACGGCTTCACCATCATTCGGGTCGATCAACGTGAAGGTATGGCTCGAGTTGTTGATGAAGCAAATCGAATCGTCAGCAGCAGCTGAGTTGGAGAACGCCGCTGCAGCAAGAGCCAGAGCGAGGAGGGTGTGTCGTTTCATCATGGATTCCTTCTGAGTGGGTCGGGTCATTGGTGGATTAGGTTTGGATCCGCCGCATTCAGTAGTACAGGTAGGACTTGGCGCGTCCCAGAACGCGTTCGATGTCCTCGCGAGACCCCCACCACGGGCGCTCGAAGATGTCCGTTTCGTAGAGCTCTCGGTAGGCTCGGTGTTTCGACAGGTCCTTCGCCGCATACCCGATGTTCGGGGTCGAATCGAAGAGGGCGCCATAGTCGCGCTGGAACTCGGCGGCGAAGTCATGAACCTCGCCCGGGTGCTGGTGGTCCGTGGTCACCCCCTGGATCAGGGGGCGCGGCGTCACCAGGATGATCAGCGACTCGCTGTAGTCCTGGGTGATCTCATTCGAGAAAACGTACTGGACAATAGGCAGGTCACGAAGCAGCGGCACGCCATCCTTGACCTCCGCGTCTTCCTTCTCGCGAAGGCCGCCAAGGATCAGGGTCTGGTTGAACCGAAGCAGGACACTCGCCGTGATGTTGTTCTTCGACGTCCGGATGCTCTCGTTGAACGTCCCGTTCGGACCGAATTCAAAGAACGAACGGGACGCCTGGATGTCCAGCTTGATGAACCCGTCCGGACGGAAGGTCGGCTTCACTTTCATCGAGACGCCGGCATCGATCTTCTCCAGACGCCCGGAGTCGCGCCCCTGCACTGCTGCATTGAGCGTCTGGCCGGAGAAGAACTCCGAGGTCTCGCCATCCGTCACGACAAGCGAAGGCCTCGCAAGCACCTCGTTGCGGTTGTTGCCCGCATTGAAGATGTTGAGGTTGTAGCGCACCTCGGAAAGGCCGAGCTTACGGGCAATGGTCTGCTCGCCTGTGTATCGGCCGCTGGCGCCGCGGGTACGGCGGTCGTCGAGGTTGAGGCTAAACTGGGCCACCAGTCCGTCAAGGAGGTTGACCCCCTTGTTCGTCACCTCGACGTCCTCGGATCGAAGAATCATGACGTCGACCATGACCATGCGTTCATGGTCCCGAAGCTCTGCCGGATTTCCCCAGTGGTGCCGCTGGTCGGGCGGCGCAGTCGGGACGGGCTGAGCGGGCTGCGCCATTTGACCAGGTTCGCCAGCCGGCGGCGGGTGCGCCTCGCCTCCGCCCGCAGTTGTCCCATGCTGGGGTTCATCGGGGGTGAAGGCGACGGCACGTTCCCACTGCGCCACTCGCCCGGCGAGACGGCTGACGCGCTGCTCCGACCGTTCGAGCTCAGTGAACCTCGCCAGGTACTGCCGCGCCGACGCCGGGTCGCCCGCGGCCGCATTGATGATGCTCGAAGCGCCCATCACCTCCGCGCTCTCCGGCTGAAGCGACGCCGATCGGGCGATGGCCTGCGCCGCGATATCGAACTCCTCGGCGAAGTAGGCCGCACGAGCAAGGTCGTACCAGAGCCACGGATCCTCAGGGTTGCTGCGGGCGGCGTCGCCGAAGCGCCCGAGTGAGCCCTGATAGTCCCCATCCCGCATCAGCAGGCGGCCGAGCTGTTGCGCCGCCATCCAGTTCGACGAATCGAAGTCGATCGCGAGCTCGTACCCGACACGGGCAAGCTCCGCCTTTGTCGGGTCTCCCTGTTCCACCATCACGTGGTAGGCCAGGGCGTTGAGGAACTGGTAGTAGGAGTTCGTCGGCTCAAGCCGCAGGGCAGCGTTGAACGACACGGAAGCGCGGTCCGCCCTCCCGCTGGCAAGCGCAGCCAGCCCCTCCTCGATCGAATGATCGACCGACTGCGTAGAGCGCACAGCCGCCGCGCCGCCAGTGCTCGCACACCCGCTCAGCGCAAGCGTGACGGCGATGCACAGCGCCGCCATGGGCTTTATGGCAAAGGTCGGTCGTTTGTTCACCTTGAATCTCCAGTTCATTGGGTGGTTGTCGTACCCGCTCTGTGGCGGCACTCCGCGGCGTGAGCGTCTACCGCATGATTACACGGTAATGATCGCCCGAAACCTGAGGGGGATCCCGCTTCGTTGAGCGGAACGGCGTCCGTCGCGGAAGCACGCTCTCGGCGCCCCGGCTTCCCGGGCGGGGTCGTCGGCATCCGCGCCACCTTCATTGCTCAACCCGAGACGGAAACTCTTTGTCAGGGCGCTCCAAAAGTTGAATAACCAGGAGTGCGACGCCCCCCTCGCCTTTGAATATCGTATCGGCTTAGGATCTAGCATTCCATAAGGCTGCTATCGGTCGGAAGCGGAAGCCGCCAGTTACCCGGGCGTGACCGCCGTCAGCACCAGCGGCTTGGTCAGCCTCGACCGGCACCGACGATCAAGTCAGCCCGCACACGCAACAGACTGGTCCGCCGGGCAATCTCGCTGATCGACAGCCCCTCGCGCAGCCTTAGCCGCCGGACCTTCGCGTACATCGACATGGAGTGCACCTCTTCTCCCCACAGGCATGGTCGCCTGCAAGGTAAGGGAAAGGGCGGTTGTGACCGCAGCCCCAACTCCGAGCATGTAGCCCAGAAAGGCCAGGTCGATCTCGAACTGCGGATCGCAGTTGGTCGACGCTGTATTCGGGTCGGGTATCGAGACGGATTCCGGGATGTGCAAGCACAAGCCCATGATCAACGTGATGCCGATAGGACTGCAATGTCTGGTCACGCATCCGAGCACGAAGAGGTATGGGAAATTCAAACGCACTTTGCTGGCAGTTTGGCGTGGAGGTGGCGGCCGGGCGAGCGCCCGTTTAGCCAAGCATCGGGCCTGCGCGCCGCGACCAGCGCCGCCAGCTTGGCGATGAAATCCACCGGATCCCATTCGACATGGGTCGTGCCATTCCGCCACGGGGTCTTGAGCTGGTAGCGCACCCTGCCCTGCGGGGGCATATCAGGGGCAGATGCGGAAAGTGCGTGCGCCACCGCCGCCGGAACCTCGTGTGACTCGCGTGTGATTCGGGGTCAGGTCTAGCAAAGTTGCAGAAGCGCCGAGCGGTAAAGGCACATGCATGCAACTCTGAAAGACCTGACCCCTTGTTACCGGCTTGGTCAGCCAAGCAGCCGACAATCATGCGATGCACGATGGCCAGCACCAGTCTTTCGGGTATTTCCCGGTGCGCCGGGTTCGCGATTATAGGTCTTCGAAAATAACCCGCCAGACATCATCGCCACCCTTCCCGATGTTGTACATGCAGACCTGATACCCGCAGATAGTGCTGTTGGGACCCCACTGGGCCAGGTCATCATTAAAGAAGAACCCCCCTTCCGACAGAAGCTCATTCTGAAACTGCATGTTCTCCGAATAACCGCGGCCGTCTACTCCCGATCCACCGCCGTTGTATGGTGAATCCTTGGTGAAGCTCGGATCGAAATAGAACTGTTGCCAATTGCCGGCGCCGTCGCTAACCCACATGTTGATCGTGATCGCATTTGCCGACGCACTGACGCTCCAGCATCTGTTCTGGTCACCCACGCTTGCGTCTAGCTCGATCGTTCCATTGCCGTCCAGAGGGCTTCCACTGGCCACGAGCTTTACCGCCTTGGAGGCATTATTGATGAGGCAGACTTCTTGTACTGCCCAGGCCTGCATGCTGCAGCACGCAAGGGACGTACCGAGCAGGGCCGCGGCCCAACGACGTGAATTCATTGATTGCTCCTTGGTTATTGTGGAGGAGTGCAGGACTCACTTTCGATGCCGGCTCGCGAAAGAATTCAGTCGAAATCTTCATGCTCACCCCACATAATGGGGTTCGAAATCATCCGTCCTGCAGCTCACGATCGGCACGATGCACGTGATGCATTTAGCTGCCTGGCCGAGTATCAGCGCATGCTGCCTCCACAGCACCGTGACCAGTTTCGAGTCTTATCCTGCGACCCACAGTCCGTCAAGTGGATAAGAAGTTCAAACCCCCTTTTCGGCCAGTCTTCCGGGTAGGCAGCGGTCGCGCAAGCGCCGGTTTGAGCGCGGATCGGACGTCTGTCAGGGATCAATGGGGTCGATCAATGGGGTCAGTGTCATTGATTCCCTACCCGCTGAAATTTAACGACATCAACGCCTCGCCGGGTAGCCGCGGGACGACGGTGAATGCTGTGAACGACGCGCGCGGGCGGGAGAGGAAAACGGGCGGGCAGCCTCGCATAATCAGCCCAGGCCAGATGCGCAGCGTGGGAGCGCCGACTCAGCCACAAGCGCCAGCGCCGATCCACCTCGTAGCGGAAGCGAGCCAGAGCCCGGGCGTTGCCGGTGATCCCGTAGTACGCATAGTGCCCCTGCAGCTTGCGGCTCAGCGCTTGGTGCTGCTCCACCACAGGCAAGTGGCGGAAGCGCTTGCACCACTGCGCCACGCGCCGCAGCTGGTGGCTTGTGCCGGGCCGCGACAAGGCGTATCTAAGGAGACAGTCCACCGGGGAGAACACCATGGCTTTCGCTGCCGTCCGTTCCGAACAGGGCTCCATGGCCGAAATCAACATCACCCCACTGGTCGACGTGATGCTGGTGCTGCTGGTGATCTTCATGGTCACCGCCCCGCTGCTCGACCACCGACAGGACCTGGGCCTTTCCCGGAGCACAGTGCGCCCAGCCGAACCGCCGTCGATCGTGGCGCTGGAAGTGGCCCCGGGCGACCTGTTCCGGCTTGCCGGTGAACCGGTGGCACCGGCCAGGCTCCAGGCCTTGCTGGAAAGCCAGCTGCGTGACCAACCCGGCTTCGTGCTCAGGGTCGCCGTGCACCCGGACGCCGACTACCAGTCCGCGACCACCGCCCTGGCTGCTGCCGAACGCGCCGGCGTGGCCAACATCAGCCTGGACTGATCCCGTCAGCCAGCCCCGGCAATAGTCGCCAGATAAGCGCGAACGGTCGGCTCCAGGCCGGCGTAGAGGGCCTCGCCGACCAGGGCGTGGCCGATGGAGACCTCCAGAACGCCGGGTACGCCACCCAGGAAATGCGCCAGGTTGGCCTGGCTCAGGTCGTGGCCGGCGTTTACGCCGAGCCCGGCGGCCTGAGCCTCCAGGGCGCTGCGCCGACACAGCTCCAGCGCAGACGACGCGTCACCGGCAGCAAAAGCCAGGGCATAGGGCCCGGTGTAAAGCTCGATGCGGTCGGCCCCCAGCTCGGCGGCCCGGGCGATGTCGGGAGCCCCGGCGTCCATGAACAGCGACACCCGGGCCCCGCAGGCCTTGAGCTCGGCGACCAGGGGACGCAGGCGACCGGCGTCCCGGGCCAGGTCGAAGCCATGGTCGGAGGTGATCTGGCCATCGCCGTCAGGGACCAGGGTGGCCTGTTGCGGGCGGGTTTCACGGACCAGCGCCAGCAGGCCCGGATAGTCCCCCCTGGGCGGCGCGAAAGGGTTGCCTTCGATGTTGAACTCCGCCCGCCCGGCGACCAGGCGAGCCAGGGCGCGCACGTCGTCCGGGCGGATATGGCGCTGGTCCGGGCGGGGGTGCACGGTGATCCCGCCGGCACCCGCCCGAAGCGCGGCCTCGGCGGCTTCGGTGACCCGGGGTTCGTCGCCACCGCGGGAGTTGCGCAGAACGGCGATCTTGTTGACGTTGACGCTGAGCACGGTCATGCCGGCAAGCCTAACCTGCGGTCCCGGCACCGGGAAGCAGAAAAGCGAGAGCAATTCGTGCTTTCCTGCCGCGGGTTTCAGACATAATCGCCCCATGCGTCGGATCCTGCCGCTGATCGTCCTGCTGGCCCTGCTGGTCTGCCCGTTCGCGTCCCCGGCCGACACGGTCCCGGGTGCGCCCCTTTCCCGAAGCTACGGCTCCGAACACACCCGCGCCAAGCCCGGCCACCTCGCCCTGGCCACGTCGCCCGACGGTGAACTTTTCGCCGGCAACCAGGAAGGCGTGCTGCGCTTCAACGGCATCGACTGGCGCCTGACCATGCTGCCGGCGCGCTCGGCCGCGCACTCCCTGGCCATAGGCAGCGACGGACTGGTTTACGTCGGCGGTTACGACACCTTCGGCCGCCTGGCGCCCGATGGTGAAGGCGGCGTGGCTTACGAGGAGTTGCTCGACGACGCCGGCCTGACCGGCGACCAGCGCCACCTGGGCTTCGTCTTCCAGGCGATCGCCACGCCCGACGGTGTCTACTTCCGCACCGAAAACCGCCTCGTCCTGATGCCGACCAATGGCGGCAAGGCCCGCCAGTGGCCGCTGCCCGGCGAGGCGCGAAGTTTCTACTGGATGCGTGGCGAACTGCTGGCGCGTATCCACGGACAGGGCCTGGTCCGGTTCAAGGACGGAAAGTTCGAACTGCTGCCCGGCGGGGAGGCCTTGGCGCAGATCCCGCTTCCCGGCATCGTCATGCGCGGCGAAGACCTGCTGCTGGTCACGGGCAAGGGCCTGTACCTGGCGAACGACCGGGGCGTCTCGCGCCTGGAAGGTCCCGCCAGCGACCTGATGGCCACGATCCGGGGTTACACCGTGCGCGAGCTGGGGGACGGTTCGGTCGTGGTTGGTACGCTCGACGGCGACCTGGTGCGCTTCGATGCACAGCTGCGGGTGCGCGAAAACCTCGACCTGGGCAACTACGGCATCCTCGCGCTGGAGGTTGATCGCGAGGGTGGCCTGTGGGTCGCCACAGAAAATGAGCTCAAGCGCCTGACCCTGCCCTCGCCCTGGTCCAGCCTGGGCGAAAGCGAAGGCATCGCTGGCAATCCCAATGACTTCGAGTGGCATGCCGGCGCGCTCTGGCTGGCTACCAGCCAGGGCGTGCAGCGCATCCGGCCGTCCGAGGACGGCAAGCCCACCGCCGAGCGCCTGCCCTGGACCGATTACGAGGGCTACGCCCTGCTGTCGGCCAAGGACGACCTGCTGATCGGCGTGCGCGAAGGCCTGCTGGTGCTTGAGCCCGGGGCGGAAGCGCCGCGCACGCTGTTCGCACACCCACACCATGGCGTCTTTGCGCTCATGCCGTCGCGCCATGACCCCGACCTGGTCTATGGCCTGGGCGGGCCCGACCTGCTGCTGCTGCATCACCGGCAGGGCCGTTGGCAGGCCGGAGCGCGGGTCTCGATGGGCGACATAAGCGTGTTCGGCATCGAAGAAGGCGACACCGCCGGGGACATGTGGATCGGCGACTCCCGCGGACCCGTCCAGCGCTGGCAGGTCGATCCAGCGACGGGCGAGGTCGGCTCGCGCGAGGTCTACGACGACAGTCGGGGCCTGGCGGTGAATCCACAGTTCGGAACCGGGGTCTTCCGCTTCGAGGATCGCATCCGCGCCACCAGCGGGGATGCGGGTTTCGTCCTGGAAGGCGAGCGCTTCGTCTCCGACCGGGCGCCGCCGATAACGCTGGTGGATCGCCCGCACGAACTGACCGTCGAACAAACGCCGCTGGGCGACTACGCCTACACCACGCGCGAGCTGTGGTACCGCGCCAAGGGCGGCCAGCAGTGGCAGCCGCTTTATCCGGGCGGCCGGGGCATGGCGGGCTACTCCTACGTACGCTACGGAAAGGACGGCGTGCTTCGCATCGCCACCTGGACGGGCTTGCTGCAATACAACCCCGACGAGTCGCGCGGCGAACCCCACCCGCTGCAGCTGGGCATGGAGTCGGTGATTGCCCAGAACGAGGCCGGCGAAACCAAGGTGCTCCAGACCACCACCAACGCCGCCGAACCGGCACGCCTGCCACCCGGTTACAGCATGCAGCTGCGGTTTTCCATGGTGAGCATGGAGAGCGGCGCCGAGTTCCGTTACCAGCTCCATGGCGTCACTGCCGGCTGGAGTGAATGGGCCGACCGGGACCTGTTCATCCGGGCGCTGCCGCCCGGGGACTATGCGTTGGAAGTACAGGCCCGGACCGGCACCGGCCGCCAGCCGGCGGCGATGACCTACCGGTTCCGCGTGCTGCCCTCCTGGTACCAGCAGTGGTGGGTGCAGGTCCTGGCGGGCCTGGCCTTGCTGGGCCTGGCGGTAGCCGTGGCGCTGTGGCTGGTGCGCCTGCGCACGGCACGTTTCAAGGAAGCCAACCGCCGACTTGAAGCCCGCATCGCCGAACGCACCCATGAACTCGAGGACGCCAACCGCAAACTGGCCGAACTGGCCACCGAAGATGCGCTAACCGGCGTGGCCAACCGCCGTGCGCTGGAAAACGGCCTGCGCCGCGAGTGGTACCGCTGTCTCGACCAGCGCCGGCCGCTGAGCGTGCTGATGATCGACGTGGACCATTTCAAGGCCTACAACGACGCCCACGGCCATCTTGAAGGCGACGTGCAGCTGCGCGGCATCGCCCAGCGCCTGTCCCAGCAGCATGATCCGCAGCGGGAGTTGCTGGCGCGCTACGGCGGCGAAGAATTCGCCCTGCTGCTGCCGGGCGTGCATGCCGAAGAAGCCCGGCGCCGTGCCGAAAGCATCCGCGCGGCCATCGCTTCGAGCGACGCCGGCATGACCGTCAGCGTGGGCGTGGCGGGCGCGGTTCCCGACGTCCAGTCCGAGCCCGACAGCCTGCTGCGCCGTGCCGACGCCGCCCTGTATGAAGCAAAACGCGCCGGCCGCAACCGGGTTGCGGCCGACGCGGGTGTGGCGACCGGCTGAGTTCGCCGGCCGCCGGTCCGGCGTGTTTGCTCAGGCCCGCTTGATCAGGCCGATGATCGCCAACAGCAGCACCGCTCCGATGAAGGCGGTGATGAAGACGCCGAATTCGCCGGCAAACGTCACGCCCAGCCTGGGCAGCAGCCAGCCGCCGAAGAACGCGCCCAGCACGCCCACGATCATGTTGACCAGGATGCCGAAACCACGGCCTTTCATAACGACGCCGGCAAGCCAGCCGGCCAGTGCACCGATGATCAGGAAAATGAGCAGGTTCATTTTGTTACCTCGCTTCAGGAACGGTGGGTGGAATCTTCGCCAATTGCCGCCTTGCGCGCCTCAGCCTGCTCGCGCAGGTGGCGAAGTTCTTCGGCCGTCATGATGTGGCTGGCATCGCGCGATGAACTGGCGATGCGGGAGTTGAGCCAGCCAACCAGGAAAGCCACCATCAGCGCCAGCGAGCCGGCCAGGAAGACCAGCACGCCAAGGGTGGGCATCGTACGCACCATGGCCAAGCCGAGGCAGGCCAGCGAACCGAGCAGGTAAAGCCAATGCATGGGTCACCTCGAGGGTTTGCCGGGAGTTTAGCCCAAGCCGGCGGCGAGTCCAGCCACCCGGTCAGAGCGCGGGGGAAAGCAGGCGGGTGGCGTTGTCGGCCAGCCGCCGCAGGAAGGGCAGCGGCGGGTCGGCGGCTTTCACCTCGCGGCACTGGGCCAGCGTCGACTCCATTTCGCGCTCGAGCTCGCTGGCCAGGTCCTTGTCGTGCAGCAACACGCTCAGTTCGAAATTGAGCCGGAAGCTGCGGCTGTCGAAATTGGCGCTGCCCAGGACGCAGGTTTCGTCGTCCACCAGCAGGGCCTTGCTGTGCAGCATGCGCGGCTGGTACTCGAAGACGCGGATGCCGGCCGCCAACATTTCGTCGTAATACGAGCGCGAGGCCGCGCTGACCAGCCTCGAGTCACTTTTCGCCGGCACCACCACGCGCACGTCCAGTCCCCGCATCGCCGCGGAAGTAAGCGCCATGCGCGCCGCCTCGCCCGGCACGAAGTAGGGCGTCACCAGCCAGACGCGGTGGTCGGCCTGGTGGATCGCCTCGACCTTCACCCGATGGATCGACTCCCACACCGAATCGGGACCCGAGGGCAGGGCGTGCGCAAGCATCGTGCCTTC
>CAZXTV010000021.1:12166-14450 GCA_964643705.1 uncultured Arenimonas sp.
CAGAGAATGGACATTCCACCCACGTGATAAAGCGGCAGGCAGGCCAGCCAGCGACCATAATGCAGCGCCTGGGGCCACAGGTTTTCGTCGCGTAGCGCGACGCCGGAGGCGTAGTGCCAGTCTTCCAGGAAGGCCAGCTGCAGCCAGCGCACGATCGAACCTTCCAGGCGCATGTGCAGGTCGTGGAAAGCCTTGGGATTGACCGCTTCGTTCTCGTCGTCGGTGATGTTGATGCCGCCGGTGAAGGCCACGCAGCCATCGACGATAACGATCTTGCGGTGGTTGCGCATGTTGATGCGTGGCCGCCACATCCAGCGCAGGCGCACCGGGTGGAACCAGCACACTTCGACGCCGGCATCCCTGAGCGGCGCCAGGAAGGACTTGGAGAGCTTGGCCGAACCCAGGGCATCGAGCAGCAGGCGAACCCGGACGCCTTCGCGGGCCTTGGCCACCAGCGCGTCGCGCAGCGGCGTGCCGGTCTGGTCGGGTTCGAAAATGTAGTACTCCACGTGCAGGTGGTGCCTGGCGCCGGCGATGGCGTCGTGCAGTGCGTCGTATGTCGCCTTGCCGCCGACCAGCAGCTTCACGTCGACCGCGCTGCTGGGCGCGAACTGCGTGATCGCCTGGGCCAGCCGCGAAATGGTGGCGCTGTCGTCGCTGGTCACCAGGTCCGGCGGCAGGCCGGCTTCCAGGCTGCGCCGCGACAGACTGCGCTGCCGACGCTGGCGCACGATGCGCTGGGGCCCCAGGAAGTGGTAGACCAGCAGGCCGAACCACGGCAATGCCGCCAGCGACAGGATCCAGCTGAGGGTCGCGATGGGCTCGCGCTTTTGCATCACGATCCAGCCGGCCAGTACCGGCACGTACAGCACCCACAGGCCGATCAGCCAGGGTTTGAGGGTGTCCCAATCGAACGCAATATCCATGCCAGCTCCCTGCGGTCTCGCCGGACGAGACGCGCCGGCGGCAAACTGGTGACCATCATGTCAGGAAACCCCCCTCCCAAGCCCGTCAAGGGCCGCGGCGCCGCCGGCAACGCCGAAGGCCGCTTCGCGATCACCCACCGCCAGGCGGAACATGACGGCTGGGACGACGACGATCCGGGCCCGCCGGATGCCCGCACCGTTGTCAGCGAAGAGCGTGCGCGCAGCGTCATCAGCCGCAACCGTTCGCCCGACGTGCCCTTCGATCGTTCGGTGAATGCCTATCGAGGCTGCGAACACGGCTGCAGCTATTGTTTCGCCCGCCCCTCGCACGCCTACCTGGACCTGTCGCCCGGGCTGGACTTCGAAACCCGGCTCTTCGCCAAGACCAACGTCGCCGAGGTCCTGCGCGACGAGCTCGCGAAGGCGGGCTATGACTGTGCGCCGATCGCCATGGGCACCAACACCGACCCCTACCAGCCGATCGAGCGCAAGTTCCGCCTCACCCGCGCCATCATCGAAGTGCTGGCCGACTGCGGCCATCCCTTCACCCTGCTCACCAAGAATGCGCTCATCGAACGCGACCTCGACCTGCTGGCGCCGCTGGCGCAGCGCCATCTCGTCAGCGTGGCGCTGTCGGTCACCACGCTCGACAACCGGCTGTCGGCGAAACTCGAGCCCCGCGCCAGTGCGCCGCATCGCCGCCTGCAGGCGATCCGCCGGCTCAGCGAAGCGGGCATCCCCACCGGCGTGATGTTCGCCCCGGTCATCCCGGCGGTGAACGACGCAGAACTTGAAACGGTGCTGGCGGCGGCGCGGGATGCCGGCGCCACGCGCGCCGGCATGGTCCTGCTGCGCCTGCCGCACGAAGTGGCGCCGATCTTCCGCGACTGGCTCGATGTGCACCTGCCCGAGCGCGCCGCCCATGTCATGAGCCTGGTGCGCCAGGCCCGCGGGGGCCGCGACTACGATGCCAGCTTCGGCCAGCGCCAGGCCGGAACGGGTGCCTGGGCGAACCTGGTGGGCCAGCGATTCGACCTGGCCGCGCGCAAGCTCGGGTTCACGACGAAACGGGAATTCGCGCTCGACTGCAGCCAGTTCGTCCCGCCCCGCAAACCGGGGCCGCAGGGCGAACTGTTCTGAGGCCTGCTTTCAGGCGCCCTTGCCGAATATCTGCTCGGCGCGGTTGAACAGCACCCAGCTGGTGGCGATGTACTTGTCGCCGCCTTCCGGGCGATTGCCGCGGTGGGTGTGGGTGAAGGCGGCCGGCGCGACCAGCAGGCTGCCCGTGCGTGGCGCAACCTTGCGCTGCTGGTGGAAGAACTCGGTTTCCCCGGCCTGGAAATCGTCGTTGAGGTACA
>CAZXTV010000022.1:0-8209 GCA_964643705.1 uncultured Arenimonas sp.
CGCGCAGGCCGATCTCCAGGTCGTGGCTGGCCTCGCCGGTGGCGAAGCCCACGCCCAGCACGCCTTGCACGCCCTGGGCGTAATAGCTGCGGTTGTTGTTGCGCAGGCGCAGGGCATTGGCCGGGCTGTCCTGGCCGCTGATCCAGGCGTACTGGCTGGCATAGGTGGCCGGGTCGGCCAGGATCGAGGAAATCGACACGCCCTGCACGTCGTTGAGCTTGTACCAGTTGCGCTGGAACTCGGTGCGGTAGGCGACGGTGGTGAGGTCGACGCTGTCGGTGAGTTCGATCAGGTGGCGCAGTTCGTACAGCTTGTGCCGGGTCTGGATGTTGTCCAGCGCCGAGCCGGCGTAGCGGCGGAAGGGCGTGGCCGCGTAGTCGTCTTCGGTCAGGCCCAGGTAGGTTTCGTCGCTGTCCTGGGTGTTGCGGCCGAGCTTGAGGTCCACCTGCTGGTAGCGGGCGGCGCTGGGCGAGCTGGTCCAGCGCAGCTTGGCCACGAAGTCGTTGAGTTCGAAGCCGGTGTCGCCGCCGCCGTCGAGCTTCTTGAAGCCGTCGGTCTGCTGGCGGGTGCCTTCGATCAAACCGCTGAAGTTCTCGCCGGAGGTGCCCACCCAGCCATGGCCGAGGAAGCTGCCGTTGCTGCCCATGGCCAGGTCGAGTTCGCCGGCGGTTTCCGACGGGATCGGCGTGGACAGCAGGTTCAGGGCGCCGCCGGTGGTGCGCGGGCCGGCCTGCACCGAGGCCGCGCCCTTCTTGATCTCGACGGCGTGCATGCGCGCCATGGTCGGGAAGTAATAGGCCGACGGCGCGGCGTAGGGCGCTGGCGCGATCAGCACGCCGTCTTCCATCACGGTGATGCGGTTGTTGCGGTCGGTGCCCGAGCCGCGGATGCCGATGTTCGGGCGCAGGCCGAAGCCCTCTTCCTCGACCACGTAAACGCCGGGAACCTGGCGAAGCACGCGGTTGACGTCGCGGAAGTTGAAGCGTTCCAGCGTGGCCTGGTCGATGTAGTGGGCCGAGCCGGCGGTCTTTTCGACCTCGGCGCGACTGCCGAAGACGTTCACGCGGTCCAGGCGGACCAGGCTTTCGTTGGCCTGGGTGGCCGCGTCGGTAGCGGCCTGGGCAGTGGCGGCCGGCAGCAGGGCCAGCGCGATGGCGGTGCGGAGCAGGGTGGACATGGGATTTGGTCTTTATAGGTGCGGGGGCAGGGCCGGTTCGGCCGGCGCTGCGAATGGTACTGCGGACGAGAATGATTCGCAATACCACCCTGCCCAAGACCGGTCGGCTTGGATTTAGACTGCGGCCCTGCCAACCAGGGGAAGCGGTCATGTTGGAAATTCTGGGCATCATCATCCTGCTCGCCGGCGTCGTGCTGCTGTTCAAGGCGGTGCGCATGGTCCCGCAGGGCTTTGAATGGACCGTCGAGCGGTTCGGCAAGTACACCCATTCCATGTCCCCGGGCCTGCACCTGCTGGTGCCGGTCGTGCAGACGGTGGGTCGCAGGATCAACATGATGGAACAGGTGCTGGACGTGCCCAGCCAGGACGTCATCACCAAGGACAACGCGGTGGTGAAGGTGGACGGCGTGGTGTTCTTCCAGGTGCTCGACGCCGCCAAGGCCGCCTATGAAGTCTCCAACCTCGAGATCGCCACCATCGCCCTGGTGCAGACCAACATCCGTACCGTCATCGGTTCGATGGACCTGGACGAGTCCCTGAGCCAGCGCGAAACCATCAACGCGCAGCTGCTCAACGTTGTCGACCAGGCCACCAATCCCTGGGGCATCAAGGTCACCCGCATCGAGATCCGCGACATCCAGCCGCCGCGCGACCTGGTCGACGCGATGGCCCGGCAGATGAAGGCCGAGCGCGAGAAGCGCGCCAACATCCTGGAAGCCGAAGGCCACCGGCAGTCGGAAATCCTGCGTGCCGAAGGCGAAAAGCAGGCGGCGATCCTGGAAGCCGAAGGCGAACGCGAAGCCGCCTTCCGCGAAGCCGAGGCCCGCGAGCGCCTGGCCGAAGCCGAGGCCAACGCGACCCGCATGGTGTCCGACGCCATCGCCGGCGGGAACCTGCAGGCGATCAACTACTTCATCGCCCAGAAATACATCGAAGCCTTCAAGGCGCTGGCCGAAGCGCCGAACCAGAAGTTCGTGCTGATGCCGATGGAAGCCAGCGGCGTGATCGGTTCGCTGGGTGGCATCGCCGAACTGGCCCGCGAAACACTGGGTGGCAAGCTTGCCGCCACCCCCCCGGCGACCCCGTCGCCGCGCCCGCCGCAGGCCAGGGGCTGAGCCATGCGCATTGAACTGGTGGTCTGGGCCGGCGTGGCGCTGCTGCTGATTGCGGCCGAGGCGCTGCTGCCGGGCGTGTTCCTGCTTTGGCTCGGCTTCGCGGCGGCGGCGATGTTCCTGCTGCTGCTGGTGGTGGACCTGCCGCTGGTCTGGCAGGCCCTGGCCTTCGTGGTGCTTGGCTTCGTTTCGATCGGCGTCTACATCCAGTACTTCCGGGCCCGTGAAAAACCCAGCGACCATCCCAACCTCAACCGTCGCGGCGAACAGCTGGTCGGCCAGGTTTTCCACCTGGACCAGGCGATCGTCGATGGCCGCGGCCGGGTGAAGATCGGCGACGCCTTCTGGCCCGTCGAAGGCCCGGAACTGCCCGTCGGCGCCCGGGTGCGGGTGATGTCGGCCCAGAACATGGCCCTGCAGGTGCGGGACGCGGGCTGAACGGCCCGCCACTATTTCGTCCCGCCGCCTTTGCGTTGGAAGTGAGAACCATTATCATCTGATGGTCCCCACGAGGAGCCGTCCATGTCCCGCAGCCCCCGCACCTTCCTGACTGCCCTGCTTCTGGCCAGCCTGGCCGCCCCTGCCGTGCAGGCGGCGGAACTGGTCGTCTACACCGAACGCCGCGAGCCGCTGGTCAAGCCGCTGTTCGATCGTTACGAAGAAGAAACCGGCACCCGCATCCGGGTGCTGTCCGACGGCGCGCCGGTGCTTATCGAACGCCTGGCCGCCGAAGGCGCCAACACCCGCGCCGACATCTTCATGGCCGTGGACGCCGGCAACCTTTGGCAGGCCGCCGAACGAAAGCTGCTGGCGCCGACTGAATCGGCCGCGCTTGAAAGCGCCGTGCCCGCGCATCTTCGCGACCCCCAGGGCCGCTGGTTCGCCCTGTCCCAGCGCGCGCGCACCATCGTCTATTCCACCGAACGCGTGAAGCCTTCGGCGCTTTCGACCTACGAAGACCTGGCCGCGCCGGAATGGAAGGGGCGCCTGTGCCTGCGTTCGTCCAAGAAGGTCTACAACCAGTCGCTGGTGGCGACGATGATCGAACGCCTCGGCGCCGAGCAAACCGAAACCGTGGTGCGCGGCTGGGTCGCCAACCTTGCCACCGCGCCTTTCGCCGACGACACCCAGCTGGCCAAGGCGATCGCCGCCGGCCAGTGCGACGTCGGCATCATCAACACCTATTACCTGGGCCGCCTGCAGGCCGACGAACCGGACTTCCCGGTGCAGGTGTTCTGGGCCAACCAGGGCGCCGGCGGTGCGCACGTGAACGTCTCGGGCGCCGGCATCGTCGCGGCCTCGAAGAACAAGGGCGCCGCGCGCGATTTCCTGGAGTGGCTGGCTTCGGACCCGGTGCAGGCCGACTTTGCCAGCATCAACTACGAGATCCCGGCACGCGAAGGCGTGGCGCTCGATCCGGTGGTCGCGGCCTGGGGCCCGTTCAAGCCCGACCCGGTGAACGTCACCGTGGCCGGCAAGCGCCAGGCCGAAGCCGTGCGCCTGATGGACCGGGCGGGCTGGCGCTGATCCCATGAACCCGGGCGCGACCGGCGGCCTGCGCAGGTCGCGCCTGTTGGCCTGGCTGCTGGCGGCACCGCTGGTGCTGCCGGCGCTTTGGCTGGCCACGTCCTTCGCGGTGCCGCAGCCCGGGGTCTGGCCGCACCTGTTTGAACAGGTGCTGCCGCTGGCGGCGCGCAACACCCTGGGCCTGCTGCTGTTGCTGGCGGTGTTCGCGATGGTGCTGGGCGTGGGTTTTGCCTGGGCCAGCGCACGTTATGAATGGCCGGGCCGGCGCCTGTTCGACTGGGCGCTGGTGCTGCCGCTGGCGCTGCCCGCCTACGTGGTTGCCTTTGTCTATGTCGGACTGGCCGATTACGCCGGCCCGATGCAGACCGGTTGGCGGGCGCTGGGCCTGCCGCCGGCGTCCTTCCCCGAGCTGCGCAGCGTGCCGGGTGCGGCGGCGGTGCTCGGGCTGGTTCTTTATCCCTATGTGTTCCTGGTGGTGCGCGCGGCTTTCCTGCGCCAGGGCAGCGCGGCCATGGACGCGGCGCGATCGCTCGGGCATGGGCCGGTGTCGGCTTTCTTCCGGGCGGCGCTGCCGATGGCGCGGCCGGCGTGGGCCGCCGGGCTGTCGCTCGTGCTTCTTGAAGCACTGGCCGACTTCGGCGCGGTCAGCATCCTGGGCGTGGACACCTTCAGTACCGCGATCTACAAGACCTGGTTCGGCCTGTACTCGCTGCCGGCGGCGGCGCAGCTGGCCTGCGGCCTGATCGGCCTGGTCGTGCTGGTGCTGCTGCTCGAGCGCTGGACCCGCGGCCGTGCCAGCCATGCCAGCAAACAGCTGATGCCGCCTGCGCGGCGAACCCTGCGGGGCTGGCGCGGCTGGGCGGTGTCTGCCGCGGCTGCGGCGACCGTCGGCCTGGGTTTCGTCGTGCCGGTGGCGCAGCTGCTGGCCTGGTCCTGGCAAGTGCGCACGTCCTTGCCGGACGTCGGCGAAGCAGCCTTGAACACCGCCATGCTGGCGGCGATGGCCGCGACGGTCGTGCTGCTTCTGGCCTTGGTGTTCGCGGTGCTGTCGCGGCGCAGCGGCAACGACCGCGGGGTGCGTTCGGCGGCGTTCGTCGCCGGCCTGGGTTACGCGGTGCCCGGCACCGTGCTCGCGGTCGGCGCGATGTGGCTGCTGGTCGCGGCCGAACGTGCGGCGCCCTGGCTGGGCACGCTGGCGCTGAGCTCCTCGGTGCTGGCGGTGCTGGTGGCGCTGTGCGCGCGTTTCTTCCGGGTCGGCAACGAAACCATCGACGCCGCCTTCCACGCACTGCGGCCTTCGCTGCTCGATTCGGCGCGGCTGCTGGGTGCCTCGCCCTGGCAGCGACTTCGATGGGTGGTGCTGCCCCTGCTTCGGCCTGGGCTGGTCGCGGCGGGCCTGCTGGTGCTGGTCGAAGTAGTGAAGGAGCTGCCGGCCACCCTGATGCTGCGTCCCTTCGGCTGGGACACGCTGGCGGTGAAGATCCACGCCTACACCAGCGAAGGCCTGTGGATGCAGGCAGCCTGGCCGGCGCTGTGGCTGTGCCTGGTCGGCCTGCTGCCTGTCTGGTGGCTTGTCCGCCAGCAGCGGTAATCCTTCCGCATTCGCGGCAGGATCACCCCCACGATCTGCTGCGCAGATCGTGGGCCCCGGCTCATTCCTCCCGATCCCCGCGCCTGTCGGCGCGCCCCCTTGACCAAGGGGGCTCTTCATCCTGCGATAATGCTGACTTTCCGGTGGGGCAGCGAAGGCTAATGAGCAAGAAGACGGTACTCAATGACACCCACCGGGCGCTGGGCGCCAAGATGGTGGACTTCGGCGGCTGGGACATGCCGATCAACTACGGCTCGCAGATCGAGGAACACCACCAGGTGCGCCGCGACGCCGGCATGTTCGACGTCTCGCACATGACCGTGCTGGACCTGCGCGGCGACCAGGCGCGCGCCTTCCTGCGCAAGCTGGTGGCCAACTCGGTGGACAAGCTCAAGAAGCCGGGCAAGGCGCTCTACGCCTGCATGCTCGATGAAAAGGGCGGCGTCATCGACGACCTGATCGTCTATTACCTGGCCGAGGACTTCTTCCGCCTGGTGGTCAACGCCGGCACCCGCGACAAGGACCTGGCCTGGATCACCGCCCAGGCGGCGCCGTTCGGCCTGCAGGTCACCGAGCGCCGCGACCTGGCGATCATCGCCGTGCAGGGTCCCAGGGCGCGCGAGAAGGTGCTCGGCCTGCTGTCACCGGCCGCCGCCGAAGCCGCCGGCAAGCTGGGCAAGTTCGTTGCCTGCGAAGCCGACGGCCTGTTCGTCGCCCGCACCGGTTACACCGGCGAGGACGGCTTCGAAGTGATCGTGCCCGAGGCGATGGCGGTGGACTTCTGGAACCGCCTGCTCGACGCCGGGGTGAAACCGGCCGGCCTGGGCGCGCGCGACACGCTGCGCCTGGAAGCGGGCATGGCGCTTTACGGCCAGGACATGGACGAAGCGGTGACGCCTTACGAAGTGGGGCTGGACTGGACGGTGGCGCTGGACGAGGGCCGTGACTTCAACGGCCGCGCCGCGCTCGAGGCACAGAAGGCCGCCGGCGTGCCGCGTCGGATCGTCGGCCTGGTGCTGGACGAAAAGGGCGTGCTGCGCCACGGCCAGGCGGTGGCCAGCGCCGCCGGCCAGGGCGAGGTGTTGTCCGGAACCTTCTCGCCAACCCTGGGCAAGGCCATCGCGCTGGCGCGCGTGCCGGCGGGCGAACTCGGCGAAGTCACCGTGGACATCCGCGGCCGGCAGCTGCCGGTGCGGGTGGTGAAATACCCGTTCGTGCGCGACGGCGCCGCCCAGCCCGGCGTCCTGGAATGATCCGTCCGGCTGGGTGCCATGTCGCCCCGGCCGCGTTTAAACTAGCGGCCACCCCGCCGTCCCCTGATCCGAGGCCCCGAACATGAGCGAGATTCCCGGCGACCTGAAGTTCCTCAAGTCCCACGAGTGGGCCCGCGTCGAAGACAGCGGCCGAATCACCGTCGGCATTTCCGACCATGCCCAGGGCCTGCTCGGCGACCTGGTCTACGTCGAGCTGCCCAACGTCGGCGACACCGTCGAGCAGGGCGGCGCCAGCGCCGTGGTCGAGTCGGTCAAGGCCGCCTCCGACGTCTATTCCCCGATCGCCGGCACCATCGTCGAGGTCAACTCGGCGCTGTCGGACAAGCCCGAGACGATCAACGAAGACGCCTTCGGCGAAGGCTGGATCTTCGTGGTCGAACCGTCCGAGCCCGAGCAGTTCAAGGAGCTGCTTTCCCCGGACGACTACGCCCAGCTGCTCGAGGACGACGGCCACTGACGCCGGTTCCTGCCGCTGCGAAAACCACGGCCGCCCTTGGGCGGCCGTAGTTTTTTCGGGCGCTCGAACAGTCGCCCGGCGCGTCAGGAATCCGCGCACTTTTGCTTTTTGCGGTGCGCAATCGTCGGTTTTGACCAGGCCGGCGAAATGTTTTTTTCAGCTGCGGTTGTGTCGTCCCCGGCGGCGTGCGGTGGTCGCCCGTACTACCACCCGCCGCTGTCCGCGCATTGCACCAAATTGCAATGAAGGCTTTTTTACCGATGTTTTTTTCGATGCGCGTTTTCGTACGCGACCACGGGCGTGCATCCACGTGGCGACAGGGTGGAGCCGCAGGCTCGTAACCCGGCCGACACCCCTTGAAAATATTCGTGCAAAGTTGTTGACATCCCGAAATCCCATGATTAGCTTTCGCCCAGCAGATGCAAACTGCGGAAGCGAGTGATCAGGAACGAGTCGACAACGCGAGCCACAACTCCGAACTCCACCCCAGGACTCATCATGGTGGATCAGGGCAAACATCCCTCCGCGAAATCGAATTCGTCCCTCGGCGACATCCCCTTTTCCAACGCCCGGACCGGTCACGGCCCGGGCGTTTGTTTATCCGGCGCCGCCCCGCGCCGGCAAGAATCCGATCACCACGGCATGACCGTGGTGGCGGTACGTCCCGGGCCCTGACCCGTGACGGTGCCTTTGAGACTGGGCAGTCCAAAAGCCAACTGACGAGGAGTTGACCATGGCTACGAAGAAAGCTGCGAAAAAACCGGCCAAAAAGGCCGCGAAAGCGAAGAAGTCCGTGAAAAAGGCCACCAAGGCCGTGAAGAAGTCGGTGAAGAAGGCGGCCAAGAAGGTTGCCAAGAAGGTTGCCAAGAAGCCGGCCCGCAAGAAGGTCGCCAAGAAGGCCGCCGCGAAGAAGACTGCGCGCAAGCCGGCCAAGAAGGCCGCGAAGAAGAAGGTCGCCAAGAAGGCTGCCAAGAAGAAAGTAGCCAAGAAGGCTGCTAAGAAGACCGCGCGCAAGCCGGCCAAGAAGGCTGCCAAGAAAAAGGTCGCCAAGAAGAAGGTAGCCAAGAAGGC
>CAZXTV010000022.1:8309-14266 GCA_964643705.1 uncultured Arenimonas sp.
CGCCAAGAAGAAGGTAGCCAAGAAGGCTGCCAAGAAGCCGGCGGCGAAGAAGGCCGCCAAGAAGAAGACTGCGAAGAAGGCTGCCAAGAAGCCGGCCGCCAAAAAGAAGGCCGCGCGCAAGCCGGCTGCCAAGAAGGCTGCCAAGAAGAAAGCGGCGCGCAAGCCCGCCTCCAAGAAGCCGGCTCCGATGCCGGCCGCCCCGGTTGCCCCCGCGCTGTAAGGCGCGACGAGCATCCAAATGCGGTAAAGCTGGGCTCTCTCCCCGTGTTGCCCAGGCGGGGAGGGAGACTTTCCAAAGGCACGCAAACGCCGGCTTAGCGCCGGCGTTCGCTTTTGTGGCGCAGGGCTGGTGCCGTCGTGTGGCTTAGCGCCGGCGTGGCGCCGGCAGGCCCATCCAGTCGTGCGCAGGCAGTGCCAGGGCGCGGTCGATGGTGCTGGGGAACAGGCCCGAGGGCATCGCGCTTTCGCTGTTCCACAGGATCACCACGCCGACGTCGCGCCCGGGCAGGAAGCCGATGATCGCCCGGTAACCCTGCACCGCACCGGCGTGATAGACCAGGGTGTGGCCGGCGTAGTCGAAGACGCGCCAGCCCAGGGCGTAGTGCGCCTTGCGCAGGCGGTCGCGCCGCCAGCCGCTGCCACGGATCTCGCCCGGTGTTTCAACCTGGGGTGTCCGGATTTCCTCAAGCAGCTCCTTGGGCAACACTTCGGGCCGGTGGCCCATTTGCCCGATCAGCCACTGCGCCATGTCGCGCGCGGAAGCATTGACGCCGGCCGCGGGCGGGATGCGGTAGTAGGTTTCCTTCGGTCGCACCGGGACCCAGGTGCCGCCGCTGCGCACGTGCGGACGCGCCCAGCTGGGGCTGGCCTCGAGGCCGCTGCGCCCGAACGTGGCGCCGTACATGCCCAGGGGCTGGAAGATGCGCTTCTCGACCTGGGCGGCATAGAAGTCGCCGGTGGTGGCGAAGACCATGTCGCCGACCAGGCTGAAGGCGATGTTCTGGTAGGCATAACACTCACCCGGGCTGCAGGTCAGCGGCGCCTCGGCCAGTTTTGCGGCCAGCAGCGGGTAGGGCTGGTTGGCTTCCAGGTCGCGGTCGTAGGTGTTGTAGGCCAGGCCGACCTGGTGGCTGAGCACCTGGCGTACGGTGATCTGCTGCGCTCCCTGGCCGTCGCGCAGGGTGAAGGTGGGCAGCTGGTTGACGATCGGGCTGTCCCAGTCCATCGCGCCCTCGCGCACCAGCATCGCGCTCAGGGTGCCGGCGAACGGCTTGGACAGCGACGCGACGCGGAAGGAGGTGTCGGCCGTCACCGGTTCGCGCAGCTTGCTGTCCACCACCCCATACCCACGCAGGGACACCACCTCGCCGTCGGCGACGATCGCCATGGCCATGCCCGGGATGCGCGCGCGCGCCATCATCTGCTCGGCAAGGGCTTCGATTTCCCGCGCCTCGTCGTCGAAGTCGCTGGCGGCCACGGACGCGACCGGCCAGGACAGGCTGGCGAGGGCGAGCAGCGGCAGGGCGAACAGGCGGGTGGAGCGGAAGGTGGGGCTGTCTTTCTTGCTTGGCATGACCGACGTATGCTTGGCGAACGGACCCAATTCTATCGCGGCTGCCGCGCCAGGGTCCCCATCCGGGGAGGTTGCAAAAATGACGAGCCTGATCGTGCTGCTGGTGCTGGCGGCGGTGGTGCTGTTCTGGGGCGTGGGTATCTACAACGGCCTTGTGACGGCCCGCAACGCCTTCAAGAACGCTTTCGCGCAGATCGACGTGCAGCTTACGCGTCGCTACGACCTCATCCCGAACCTCGTCGAGGTGGCCAAAGGCTATCTCAAGCATGAACGGGAAACCCTGGAAGCGGTCATCCAGGCCCGCGCCGCCGCGGTCAGTGGCCTGGCCGCCGCCAAGGCCCGCCCGGGCGACGATGCCGCGATGGCCCAGCTCGGCAGCGCCGAATCCGGCCTGGCCGGTGCCCTGTCGCGCCTGATGATGGTGGCCGAGGCCTACCCGGACCTGAAGGCCAACCAGAACATGATGCAGCTCACCGAGGAGCTCACTTCCACGGAGAACCGCATCGCCTTCGCGCGCCAGGCCTACAACGACAGCGTGATGGCCTACAACAACAAGCGCGAGGTGTTCCCGTCGAACATCGTCGCGGGCATGTTCAACTTCGCCCACGCCGCCCTGCTCGAGATCACCGAGCCCGAGAAGCGCGAGGCGCCCAAGGTCAGCTTCTAGGCTTGAACTTCTTCGCCCGCCAGGACCTGGCCCGGCGCCGGTCGCGGCGGCTGGTCGTGCTGTTCGTACTCGCGGTGCTCGCCATCGTGCTGGCGGTCGACTTCCTGTTCCTGCTGTTTTTCGGCGGTTTGGGCACGACTTCCGACCCCGGCTCGCTGGTGGCGGGCATGGTGATGGCGACCCTGCTGACCCTGGGCATCATCGGCGCGGGTTCGCTTTACCGCCTGGCGAGCCTGCGCCAGGGCGGCCAGGCGGTGGCGACGCAGCTCGGGGGCACGCCGGTGCCCGAGGACACCCACGACTTCCACTACCGGCGGCTGCGCAACGTCGTCGAGGAAGTCGCGATCGCCTCGGGCGTGCCGGTGCCGCAGGTTTTCGTGCTTGAACACGAGGCCGGCATCAACGCCTTCGCCGCCGGTTACGCGCCCAGCGACGCCGCCGTCGCGGTCACCCGCGGCGCCCTGGACAAGCTAAACCGCGACGAGCTGCAGGGGGTCATCGCCCATGAATTCAGCCACGTGCTCAACGGCGACATGCGCCTGAACATCCGGCTGATGGGCGTGCTGTTCGGCATCCTGGTGCTGGCCGTGGTGGGCCGGAAGATCCTGCTCTACGGGCGCGGCAGTCGCAGCAAGGACGGCATGCCGCTGCTGGTGGCGGCCCTGGTGCTGATGGTGGTGGGCTACATCGGCCTGTTCTTCGGCCGCCTGATCAAGGCCGGCGTCAGCCGCCAGCGCGAATACCTGGCCGACGCCTCGGCCGTGCAGTTCACCCGCCAGACCACCGGCCTTTCCGGCGCGCTCAAGAAGATCGCCGGCCTGCCGGTCGGGTCGAAGCTCGAAAGCGGCGATGCCGAGGAAATCTCGCACATGCTGTTCGGCGACGGCATCGGGTTCTCCTCGATGTTCGCCACGCACCCGCCGCTGGTCGAACGCATCCAGGCCCTGGAGCCGTCCTTCAAGCCGGCGATGGTCGCCGACCTGGTGGCGCGCTGGCAGATGCATCCGCCCTCCGGCCTGGACGAAGACCTGGCCATGGGCCTGGCCGCCGGGTCGCCGGGGCTGCCGGGCGACCGTGCCGAGCTGGTGATCGCGCCGGCGGCCGTGGTCGCCCAGGTCGGCGCGCCACGATCGGACGACTACGTGCGCGCCGGCGCCCTGGTCGACGCGCTCCCCGAAGTGCTGCGCCAGGCCGCCCACGAACGCGAGGAAGCGGTGCCGCTGCTGCTGGGCTTGCTGATGGCCGAAGCAGGCCCGATGCGCGAGGCCCAGCAGTACGAGCTGGCCTCGCGCCATGACGAACGCGTGGCCCGCCAGGCCCTGGACTACGCCGACCGCCTGCAGGACCTGCCGCGCATCCTGCACCTGCCGCTGGCGGCGATGGCCATGCCGGCGCTGCGCAAGCGCCCGCGGCCCGATCTGGAAAGGTTCATGGACAGCTGTTTCGCGCTCAGCCATGCCGACGGCCGCATCAGCCTGTTCGAATACTGCCTGGGCCGCCTGCTGCGGGTGCAGGTGCGCGACGCGCTCGACCCTGCCCGCGCCTGGGTGCCCGGCCACCGCCAGCTGTCACGCTGCGCGCCGCAGGCGGTCACCCTGCTGGCGGTGCTGGCGCAGGCCGGCCATGCCGATACCGCGTCGGCCATGCGCGCCTACCTGGCCGGATTGCAGCGGGTGTTCCCGCGCCTGGACGCACCTTACCGGCCGCCCGCGGATCCGCAGCGTGCGCTGGACGAGGCCTGGCCGGTGCTGGATGAAGTGGACCCTATCGGCAAGGAGCTGCTGCTCGAAGGCCTGGTGGCCGCGATCAGCCACGATGGCCGCATGAGCGTGTCCGAGGCCGAACTGCTGCGCGTTGTCTGCGCCTCGCTGCACTGCCCGCTGCCGCCGATGCTCGAACAGGCGCGCTGAGCGCGCGCCCCGCGGATTCGGTCAGGCGGCCAGGCCGCGGATCAGGTCGGCGGCGCGTTCGGCGATCATCATGGTCGGGGCATTGGTATTGCCGCCCACCAGGCGCGGCATCACCGAGGCGTCCACCACCCGCAGGCCGTCGACGCCTTTCACGCGCAGCTGTGGGTCGACCACGGTCGCCGGGTCGTTCGCCTGGCCCATCCGGCAGGTGCCGACCGGGTGGTAGATGGACTCGGCCTTGCGGCGGATGAAGTCAATGATGCCGGCTTCGTCGCGGACGTTGGCGCCGGGCAGCACTTCTTCGCCGCGGAAGGGCGCGAAGGCCGGCTGCGCCAGGATCTCGCGCGACAGGCGCACCGCTTCCACCATTACCCTCAGGTCGAAACCTTCGGCGTCGCTGAGGTAGGCGGCGTCGATCAGCGGCTTGTCGCCGGCCGAGGCGCTGGCCAGGCGGATCCGGCCCCGGCTGCGCGGGCGCAGGCCGCAGGCGTGCAGGGTGTAGCCGTTGCCGGGCAGGCGGTTGCGGCCATGGTCGTCGAGCTGCGCCGGCACGAAGTGGAACTGCATGTCCGGGCGCTCGTCCTCGGCCAGGTGGCTGCGCAGGAAACCGCCGGTTTCGGCGATGTTGCTGGCGCCGGGGCCCTTGCGACCCATCAGGTAATACTGGAAAGCCACCGCGGCGTCGCTCAGGCCGTCGTAGCTCAGGCCCTGGGTGCAGCGCTGCAGCGAGCAGATGTCGAGGTGGTCGTGCAGGTTGGCGCCAACGCCCGGCAGGTCGGCCAGTACGTCGATGCCCAGGCGGCGCAGTTCGTCGGCCGGGCCGATGCCCGAGAGCATCAGCAGCTGCGGGGAGTTGATGGCGCCGCCGCTGAGGATGACCTCGCGCGCGGCGCCTTCGTTGTAGCTGCGGCGGCCAACGGTGTAGGTCACGCCGGTGGCGCGGCCCGCTTCGAAGCTGACCCGGCTGGCGGTGGCCCCGGTGACAACCTTCAGGTTCGGGCGCTGGCGGACCGGCGTCAGGAAAGCGGCGGCGCTGGAACTGCGCGCACCGTCGCGGGTGGTGGTCTGGTACCAGCCGAAGCCGTCCTGGCGCGGTCCGTTGAAGTCTTCGGTAAGCGCATGCCCGGCCTGGCCGGCGGCCTGCAGGAAGGCTTCCGACAGTGGGTTGCGGTGGCGCGGGTCGGACACGCCCAGCGGGCCGTCGCCGCCGTGCAGTTCACTGGCGCCGCGCTCATTGCCTTCGCTGCGCCGGAAGTAGGGCAGGGCGTTGTCCCAGTGCCAGCCGTCGGCGCCCATCGCGGCCCACTCGTCGTAGTCGGCGGCATGGCCGCGGATGTAACACATGGCGTTGATCGAGCTCGAGCCGCCCAGCACCTTGCCGCGCGGCCACCACAGGCCGCGCCCGCCCAGGTTGGACTGGGGCGCGGTGGTGTAGTCCCAGTTCACGCCTTTCTTGCCGACCAGCTTGGCCAGGCCCGCGGGCATGTGGATGAAGGGATGCCAGTCGCGCGGACCGGCCTCGAGCAGGAGCACGCGGCAATCCGGGTCTTCGCTGAGCCGGTTGGCCAATACGCAGCCCGCGGAGCCCGCCCCTACGATGATGTAGTCGTACACGCCATGTGCTTCTTTTTCATGACTTCCCGAGGCTAGGCCCCACGTCTAGAGCAAACACTCGGCCCGGGTGTCCGGAATCACGAACCGTGCACAGCGTCACTATGCAAGCGGGTGGCGGGGCCGGCCCGGGTTGGCTATCGTGCGGCGTCCCCGACCGGAAGCACGATGCCACAGGCCCCTCCCACCGCCGGCC
>CAZXTV010000023.1:0-14251 GCA_964643705.1 uncultured Arenimonas sp.
GTATCTCAACGAGAAAGGCACCCGCTTCGACCGCAGCCATGCCTTCGAGGGCATTATCCCCAGCCTCGAGCGCCGTTACCGCGAAACCGACTCGATGCCGGTGCGCGAGGAACTCGCCAAGTACCTCAACAACAAGCCCTGCCCCGAGTGCGGCGGCATGCGCCTGCGGCGCGAAGCGCGCCATGTCTTCGTCGGCGGCAAGAACATTTCCGACATCAGCCGCTTTTCGCTGATCAACTGCCGCGACTTCTTCAACCTGCTGCAACTCACAGGGCAGAAGGCGCAGGTCGGGGAAAAGATCCTCAAGGAAATCACCGCGCGGCTGTCCTTCCTGATCAACGTCGGACTCGACTACCTCTCGCTCGACCGCTCGGCAGAAACACTCTCGGGCGGCGAGGCGCAGCGCATCCGCCTCGCCTCGCAGATCGGCTCGGGTTTGACGGGCGTGATGTATGTACTGGACGAGCCCTCGATCGGTCTGCACCAGCGCGACAACGCGCGCCTGCTGGAAACCCTGACGCGGCTGCGCGACCTGGGCAACACGGTGATCGTGGTCGAGCATGACCTCGAAGCCATCGAGTCGGCCGACTATGTCGTGGATATGGGCCCCGGCGCCGGCGAGCATGGCGGCCATGTGGTAGCCGAAGGCACGCCGGCCCAGGTGGCGGCCAACAGCGCGTCGATGACCGGCGCCTTCCTCGCCGGCCGGCGCGAGATCGCGATTCCTGCCAAACGCACGCCGCCCAACGCGCTGCGCGAACTGCGCATTCGCAATGCCAGCGGCAACAACCTGAAGCAGGTCGACCTGCAGGTTCCGGTGGGCCTGCTGAGCTGCATCACCGGCGTTTCCGGCTCGGGCAAGAGCACGCTGATCAACGACACGCTTTACGCCGCCGCGGCGCGCCACCTCTATGGTTCGGCGGTAGAGCCGGCGCCGCATCGCGAGATCGAAGGCCTTGAATTCTTCGACAAGGTGATCAACGTCGACCAGTCGCCGATCGGCCGCACCCCGCGCTCCAATCCGGCCACCTACACGGGTCTCCTGACGCCGATTCGCGAACTCTTCGCCGGCGTGCCGCAATCGCGCGAACGCGGCTACAGCCCCGGGCGCTTCAGCTTCAACGTCAAGGGCGGACGCTGCGAAGCCTGCCAGGGCGACGGCGTGAAGAAGGTCGAGATGCATTTCCTGCCCGACATCTTCGTGCCCTGCGACGTCTGCCACGGCAAGCGCTACAACCGCGAGACGCTGGAGATCCTCTACAAGGGTTATTCGATCCACGACGTGCTGCAGATGACGGTCGAGGACGCGCTGACCCTGTTCGACCCGGTGCCGGCGCTGTCGCGCAAGCTCGAAACCCTGGTCGACGTCGGCCTGAGCTACATCAAGCTGGGCCAGTCGGCGACCACGCTTTCCGGCGGCGAAGCCCAGCGCGTGAAACTCTCGAAGGAACTGAGCCGTCGCGACACCGGCCGCACGCTCTACATCCTCGACGAGCCCACCACCGGCCTGCACTTCCACGACATCGAACACCTGCTGGCGGTGCTGCACAAGCTGCGCGACGACGGCAACACCATCGTGGTCATCGAACACAACCTGGACGTGATCAAGACCGCCGACTGGGTCGTCGACCTGGGACCCGAGGGCGGCCACCGCGGCGGCATGATCATCGCGCAGGGCACGCCCGAACAGCTGGCGGCGAACAAGAACTCACACACCGGCCAGTTCCTGGCCAAGCTGCTGGGAAAAAAGACCGAGGCGGCACCACGCAAGGGGAAGAAGGCATGAACCCGGTCGTGTACAGCGTTGACCTGGAGGTTCGCTGGCGCGACCTCGACGCGTTCAACCACGCCAACAACGCCAGCTACCTGGGTTACATCGAAGAAGCGCGCGTGCGCTGGTTCAAGTCGCTGAGCAGCGACTGGGCCGGTGAAACGGCCGCGCCGATCATGGCCGCCGTGCAGCTCAACTACCGGCGGCCGGTGAACTGGCCCGAAACCGTGCGGGTCGAGCTGTTCGCCGAACGCATCGGCACCAAGAGCCTGACCCTGGGCCACCGCATCAGCTCGGCCAGCGAAGACGACGTGCTGTATTGCGACGGCCACACCGTGCTGGTGTGGGTGGATCGCAGCGGCCTGTCGGTGCCCTTGCCCGAAGCCGTGCTGGCCGCATGTTCGGGCTGAGCCATGCCTGGGCGCCGGCGCCCGTCAGGGTGCCGAGCGGCGCACCGGGAATTCGGCGTACAGGCGGCGGCCGTCGGCAAGCACCAGCCGCACGCGCGCCACGTCGCCCTCGGCCAGGGGCCGCAGCGGGCGCATCATCATCAGGTGCAGGCCTCCGGGTTCGAAGCGCAGCGATTCACCCGGCGCCACCGGCAAGCGACCCGCGGGACGCATCCGGCTCATTCCGCCTTCCTCGACCGTGCGATGGATCATCGGCATGCCGAAGTCCAGGCTTTCCACGTCCACCACTTCAACGGTGGTTTCGCAGCCGTTGCGAAGCACCAGGTAGGCCGCCAGCGACGTGGCGCCCGGCGGTGCCGCCCGCAGCCAGGGGGTTTCGATGCTTGGCCGGCAGGCCTCTTCGGCGGTGGGCAGCGCAGGGGTGGCCATCGAGGCTGAAGCCAACATCAACAGCGGCAACCCCATCCAGAAGCGTCGTGCGTTCATGGGCCTATGATAATCCGACGACTGCATGGGAGCACTGAATGAACCGCCACCTGCTTGCCCTGGCCACCGCCGCTGCCCTGGCCACGCCCGTCCTGGCCGCCGAGCCCACCCGCCTGACCATCTACAGCGGCGACTTCGACGCCGTCGCCCGTTCCGGGGGATACCCGGCCAACGCGGGCCATGCACTGGTGGACACGCCGCTCGAGTGGGAGCTCAAGGCAGGCGACAACACGGTGCGCTATTCGCGGGTGCCGCAGGCCCTGGACGCAAGTTCCGTGCGCCTTGAACCCCGCGGCCAGGCCAGCGTGCGCGGCCAGCGCTACGACTTCGCCCTCGCCGACCAGGACGCCCTGCTGCGCCGGGCGATCGGCCAGACCGTCACGGTTGAACAGGGCGTCGGCAACGGCCTCGAGCGCCACACCGGCACCCTGCTCGCGGCCGGCAACGGCCTGACCCTGCAGTTGCCCGATGGCCGGGTGAAGGTGCTTTCCAGCTACGCCAGCTTCGAACTGCCCGCACTGCCCGAAGGCCTGGCCGCCGAACCCGGCCTGGCCTGGACGATCGGCGCCCCGCGCGCCGGCCGCGAAACCTTCGACCTCAGCTATGCCACCGGCGGCCTGGCCTGGCGGGCCGAATACCAGGCCACGCTGCGCGGCCAGGGCAAGGCCTGCCGCATGCAATTCGACGGCGCCGCGATGGTGGCCAACACCTCGGGCATGGACTTCAGCGGCGTAGGCCTGAGCCTGGTGGCGGGCCAGCCCAACCGGGTCGCCGACGCCGGCTACGCCGCGCCTATGGCCGCCAAGGCCGAACGCATGATGGTGGCCGATGCCGCGCCTTCGCCCGA
Source organism: uncultured Arenimonas sp. (assembly GCA_964643705.1). Taxonomy (GTDB): domain Bacteria; phylum Pseudomonadota; class Gammaproteobacteria; order Xanthomonadales; family Xanthomonadaceae; genus Arenimonas. The sequence continues at coordinate 3,515 of CAZXTV010000023.1, forward strand.
AGCGTCCGGCGAATACCACGCCTACCGCCTGCCCGGCACCGGCGACCTGCCTTCCGGCAGCGTGCAGCGCCTGCCGCTGCTGGACGCCGCCGACGGCGTTGCCTGCGAGCGCCGCTATGAAACCCGTGCGCCGATGGGCGAATGGCAGCCGCCGCATCCGATGATCGACGCCAACTACAACGGCCAGGGCGGCGAACAGCCGGTCCAGGCGCAGCTTCGTTTCGAAAACGCCAAGTCCGTGGGACTGGGCTCGCCCCTGCCGGCCGGTCGCGTCCGCGTGTTCGACGGCAAGGATTTCCTTGGCGAGGCGACGCTGGGCCATACGCCCGCGCAGGCGAAGGTAACGCTGGCGCTGGGCACGGTTTTCGACCTGACCGCCGAACGCGAGCGCGCCGACTTCCAGCTCGACCGCGCCGGCCGCACGATGACCGAAACCATCGTGCTGACGCTGCGCAACGCCAAGGCCGAAGCCGCCACCGTGCACGTTCGCGAAGTGCTGCCGCGCTGGACCGAGTGGGAAGTGACCCAAAGCAGCGTGCCGGCCAGGAAGCTCGACGCCCAGGCCGCCGGCTTCGAAGTCGCGGTGCCCGCGGCCGGCGAAACCCAGCTGCGTTACACGGTGCGTTATCGTTGGGCCCCCGACGTCCGCCTGCCCTGAGGTCATCCCATGCTCCAGATCCATCGCCACGGGTCCATCCATGAAATCCAGCTGGCCCGCCCGCCGGTCAATGCGCTGACGCCGGAACTGCTGTCGGCCCTTCGCACCGCCGTGGAATCGGCGCCGGCGGACGGCGCCCGCGGCATCATCCTGTCCGGCGGCGCCAAGGTGTTTTCGGCCGGCATGGACGTGCCCCACCTGATGTCCCTGGATGCCGCCGGGCTGAAGGCCGGCTGGGCCTCGCTGTTCGCGGCGGCGCGTGCCATCGCCGCCTCGCCGGTGCCCGTGGTCGCGTCCCTGGCGGGCCACAGCCCGGCCGGTGGCTGCGTGCTGGCGCTGTGCTGCGACTACCGGATCATGGCGCGCGGCCCGTTCCGCATCGGTCTGAACGAAGTGCAGGTGGGCCTGGTCGCCCCCGACGCCATCCAGCACCTGATGCGGCGCGTGGTCGGCGTCTACCGGGCCGAACGCCTGCTGGTGTCGGGCGAACTGGTCGAGTCCGAACAGGCCCTGGCCTTCGGGCTGGTCGACGAACTCACCGACGCCGAACACGTCACCCAGCGCGCCCTGGTCTGGCTGGAGGAACTGCTGAAGCTGCCCGCGCAGGCGATGCTGGCCACCCGCGCCCTGGCAAGGGCTGACCTGGTCTCGGCGCTCAGTGACTTCCGCGACGACGACCTCGACGGTTTCCTGGACGAGTGGAATTCGCCGCAGACCCAGGCGGCGCTGCAGGCGCTGGTCGCCCGGCTGGGCAAGTGAGGGCACGCCGCTGGCTTGCGCCGGCGGTGATGGCCTGGGCCTTGCTGGCCCTGGCGGCCTGCCGGGAGCCGGTGCCCGCGGATTATTCGCAGTACACCGGCCACTGGCGTGGCGACGGCGTGCGGCTGGTGCTGCTGCCCAATGGCCAGGCCAGCTACGAACGCATCAGCGAAGGCTCGCGCACCCGTATCGAAGGCCCGGTGCACGGCTTCGACAAGGAAGGCTTCCGCATCGGCGTCGGCTTGTTCAGCGCGCGCTTCAAGGTGCAGCAGCCGCCGCACCTGTTTGAGGGACAGTGGCGAATGACCGTGGACGGCCACGATCTGGTGCGTGTCGAGATCCTGCCGGGGCGCCCGGACCGCGACAGCTACGCGCTCTGACCCTCAGTCACCGGTGGCGACCGGCCGGGAGCGGTCGGCCACCCAGCCGCTCCACGAGGCCGGATAGATGCGCGCGCCGTGCAGGCCGGCATGTTCCATCGCCAGCAGGTTGTGGCAGGCGGTGACGCCGGAGCCGCAGGACAGGACCACGTCTTCAGGCCGACGCCCCTGCAGCAGTCCCTGGAACTGGCGCAACAGCGCGTCCGGCGCCTGGAAGCGACCTTCGCCCAGGTTCGCCGGGAAGGGCCGGTTGGTCGCGCCGGGAATGTGGCCCGCCACCGGGTCCAGGGGTTCGACCTCGCCGCGGAAACGCTCCGGCGGCCGCGCGTCCAGCAACCAGCCCGGCGCTTCGCCAAGGCGGGCCTGCACCTGCGCCGTGGACAGGAAAGCCGCCCGGTCGAAAGCGCCCGGGTACGGCGGCAGCGGCGTGGGCTCGTTTTGGTCCACCGGCAGACCCAGCGCACGCCAGCCCGCCATGCCGCCGTCGAGCACGGCCACCCGGGCGTGGCCGAACAGTCGCAAAAGCCACCAGAACCGCGCCGCCGCCATGGCGCCACTGTCCTCGTCGTAGGCCACCACCTGGTCGCCGGGCGTGATGCCGAGGCGGCCGAGCAGCCGGGCGAACTGCGCCTCGGTGGGCATCGGGTGCCGGCCTTCGTCGGCCGGCCGGCCGGGGCAGGACAGGTCGCGCTCCAGATGCGCATGGCCGGCGCCAGGCAGGTGGCCACCGGCCCATGCGGCCTGCCCCGCGTCAGGATCGGACAGGGCGTGACGGCAATCGACCAGCACCAGGCCGGTTTCACCCAGCCGCGCGGACAGGTCCTGCGCGGATACCAAGGTCGTCCAGTGCATCAGCCCTGCTCCAGTCGGTGGCGGAAATTGACCAGCATCGCGGCGGTGGCACCCCAGATGCGATGACCGCCATACCTGAATTCAAGTATGCGCCGCGGGCGTCCCTGGAAGTCCACGTCCAGCGTGTGCACGTTGCCGGGGTCGAGCAGGAAATGCAGCGGCACCTCGAAGGCTTCGGCGACCTCGGACGGATCGGGCACGGCACGGAAGCCATCGCGCACGCTCGCCACCACCGGGAAGACATGGAAGCCGGTGATGGTGACGAAGGGATCGAGGTAACCGTGCGGCGTCGACAGCGCGCCCGCCAGGCCCACTTCCTCGTGGGCCTCGCGCAGGGCGGCTTCGACCGGGTCGGCGTCGCTGTTCTCGATGCGCCCGCCGGGAAAGGCGATCTGTCCGGCGTGGTGGCGCAGGGCGTCGGTACGGCGGGTCAGCAGCACCTGCGGGCCACCGGGGCGTTCCACCAGGGCCACCAGCACCGCGGCCTTGCGCAGGGGCAAGCCGGCGGGCAGCAGGTCGGCGAGTTCGGCATGGTTCCAGCCCGGACCGGGCGGGGGCCGGTCCAGTGGATGCAGGGCTTGGGGAATCCGTTCGAACGGGTCGAACGGCGGGGTCACACGCGTTGCGCCTCGCGGGCCGGCAGCACGGTTTCCATGATCTGGAGGCGCTCGTCGTCACCCATCTGCGACCAGCGGGCGATTTCGGCCACGCTGCGGTGGCAGCCTTCGCAAAGGCCGCCGGCATCGAGCGAACAGATACCAATGCAGGGACTGAGCACGGCGCGGAAACCGGGGGTCATGGGGCTGGTCCAAAAACGCAGGGGCCGCGCCGTTGCCGGCGCGGCCCCTGGCAGTGCTTACTTGACGCTTTCGAGCTTGATGTCGAACACCAGCGCCTGGCCCGGGCCGACCGGCGAACGCGGGTCATTGCCGAAGGCCTTGTCGGACGGCAGGAAAACTTCCCAGCGCGAACCGGCCGGCATCAGCGCCAGGACTTCCTGGACGCCGCGGATCGGGAACTCGCTGACCTTGAAGGACGCCGGGGTCGGGGTCTGCTGGGCGTAGGTGTTGGCGAACTCCTGGCCGGTCGACACCGAACCGCGGTAGTGCATGCTCACGGTGCTGTTCGGGCTCGGCTTGGCGCCGGTACCGGTTTCGATGATGCGGTACTGGATGCCGCTGGGCAGCACGGTGATGCCCGGCTTGCCGCGGTTGGCGGCCAGGAAGGCATCGGACTTGGCCTTGTTTTCGTTGGCGACGCGCTCGAACTCGGCGCGGGCCTGGGCGACCATGCGCTGCTGCAGGCCGGCCAGCTGGCCATCCATCTGCTCCTGCGGGTGGGCCGGGGCGCGCTTGGCGAAGCCATCCTGCAGGGCCTTGATGACCTGGTTGATGTCGACGTCAACCTTCTGGTCGGCCAGGTCCTTGCCCAGGTCGTAACCAATGGCGTAGCTCAGCACCGGCTTGTTGACCGGGGGGGGCGTCGGCGCATTGGCCGGGGCGGACTGGGCCAGCGCAACGCCGGCACTCAGACCAAAAGCCGCCAGACAGGCAGCCATCAGACGCAACTTCATCAGGGAATCTCCGTTGGTAGGAAGGGGCGGTGTCGTGCCCCGAATGCCGCGCTAGGATAGCCCCCGCGCGGCTGAACCGCCACTGACATCACGCCACCGGCCCCACTGCGACCGATGCGCGCGCCCCGAGTTCCCCGCTTAACGGAGTTTTACGAAATGGCCTTCAATACCCTGCTCGTCGAGGACCACGGCGGGATCCGCCGCATCACGCTCAACCGCCCCGACAAGCTAAACGCACTCAATCGCGAAACCCTGACCGAGCTGCATGCGGCCTTTTCCGATGCCGCCAGCGACACCGGCGTGCGCGTGGTCGTGCTGACCGGCGCCGGCCCCAAGGCCTTCGTCGCCGGCGCCGACATCGCCGAGATGAACGGCCTCAGCCCCGCCCAGGCGCGTGACTTTTCCGCCCACGGCCAGGCCCTGATGACCCGCATCGAACGCCTGGGCAAGCCGGTGATCGCGCGCCTGAACGGATTTGCGCTGGGCGGCGGCCTGGAGCTGGCCATGGCCTGCCACCTGCGCATCGCCGCTGACACGGCCAAGCTGGGCCAGCCGGAGATCAACCTGGGCCTGGTGCCCGGGTTCGGCGGCACCCAGCGCCTGCTGCGCCTGGCCGGGCGCGGCGTGGCGCTGGAGCTGTGCCTGCTGGGCGCGCCGATCACGGCCGCACGCGCGGCCGAACTGGGCGTGATCACCCGGGTCGTGCCGGCCGACCAGCTCGACGCCGACGTCGACGCCCTGGCCACGCAGCTGGCCAACTCGGCGCCACTGGCGCTGCGCGGCATCCTCGACGCCATCGTGCTGGGCGGCGAAGCGCCGATCGATACCGGCCTGGACCATGAAACCCAGGTCTTCGCGGTCACTTTCTCGACCCAGGACATGAAGGAAGGCACCGACGCGTTCCTCGCCCGCCGCAAGCCCAGCTTCACCGGCCACTGACCGGACCCGCGCCGGCCGTGAACCTGCATCGTTTCCACGGCGGCCTGGACCTGCCTGGCCACAAGGCCGAGTCCACCGCGGGCGGGCTGCGCCGGCTGCCGCCGCCGGGGCGGCTGTACCTGTCGGTGTTGCAGCACGCCGGCCTGCCGGCCCAGCCCTGTGTGGTCGTCGGTGAATCCGTCGCGCAGGGCCAGCGCATCGCGATCGCCGAAGGCGGCGCGGGCGCCGACCTGCACTCGCCGGTGGCCGGCCGGGTGGTCGCCATCGAAGAGCGCGCCCTGCCCGGCCCTTCGGGCATGGGCGTACCGCACATCGTCATCGAACCGGGTCCGCAGGGTCTGCTGCAGGTCCTGCCCGCCCTGCCGGAAGACGCGCCGGTCGATGCCATCCGGGCCCGCGTCCGCGACGCCGGCGTCGTGGGCATGGGCGGCGCCGGCTTCCCCACCGCCGGCAAGCTGGCGGCGGCGCTGGCGACGCTGGTGATCAACGGCGCCGAATGCGAACCCTGGATCGCCTGCGACGACGCCCTGTTGCGCGAGCACGCCGACGAGGTGGTGCACGGCGCCCGGCTCATGGCCCATGCCACGGGCGCGTCGCGCGTGCTGCTGGCGGTCGAGGACAGCATGCGCGAGGCGCTGGCGGCCTGCGCCGAGGCCGTGGCGCGGCACGGACGGGGCCAGGTCGACCTGGTGGCCGTACCGACGCGTTACCCGGAAGGCGGCGAACGCCAGCTGATCCAGGTGCTTACCGGACACGAGGTGCCACGAGGCGGCCTGCCCCGCGACATCGGCGTGATCGTGCTCAACGTCGCCACCGTGCGCGCCGCCTGGCGCGCGGTGGCCCTGGGCGAGGCGCTGCTGGAGCGCGTGGTCACGGTCACCGGTCCGGGCGTGGCGAAACCCGGCAACTTCATCGTGCCCCTGGGCACGCGGGTGTCGGACCTGGTCGAACAGGCCGGCGGTTACACGCCGGCCGCCCGGCGCCTGATGCTGGGCGGGCCGATGATGGGCACCGCCCTGCCCCACGATGATTTCGCGATCGGCAAGACCCACAACTGCGTGCTGGTCCTGGGCGAGGCCGACCTGCGCCCGGGCGACGATGAAATGCCCTGCATCCGCTGCGGCGACTGCGCCAGCGCCTGCCCCTCCCGCCTGCTGCCGCAGCAGCTGCTGTGGCAGGCGCGCGCCGGCCGCCTGGACGAAGCGCGCGGGCAAGGACTCTTCGACTGCATCGAATGTGGCTGCTGCGACCTGGCCTGCCCCAGCCACATCCCGCTGACCCAGCAGTTCCGACTGGCCAAGGGCGAACTGCTGGCGCGCGATGCCGATGCCGCGAACGCCGAGGCCGCGCGCCAACGCTTCGAAAACCGACGCGAACGGCACGAACGCGAATCCCGCGAACGCGAGGCGCGCCTGGTGGCCCGCAAGGCCGCCGCCAGCCCGGACGCGGTGGCGGCGGCGCTGGAACGCGCACGCGCCAAACGCGCCGCCGCCGACGACGCCGGCGGGCAGGCATGAGGACGTTCGAAACCGCACCGGCACCGCACCTGCCAGCGCGGCGCAGCGTGCGCGGCACCATGGGCCTGGTGCTGGTGGCGCTGGTGCCGGGCGTGCTCGCCCACGGCTGGTTCTTCGGGCCGGGCATCTTCGTGCAGATCCTGCTGGCCACGGTGTTCGCGCTTGCCTTCGAAGCCACGATGCTGAAGCTGCGCGGCAAGCCCCTCCGGCCTTTCCTGACCGACCTCAGCGCGCCGCTCACCGCCGTGCTTTTCGCGCTGTGCCTGCCGCCGCTGGCGCCGTGGTGGCTGGCGGCCATCGGCATGCTGGCGGCGGTTGTGTTTGCAAAGCACCTGTTCGGTGGGCTCGGGCACAACCTGTTCAATCCCGCGATGGTCGGCGTGGCGGTGGTGGTGCTGGCCTTCCCGCGCGTATTCACCCAGTGGCTGGCGCCGACGGGACTGGACGAGGCGATGGCCCTGCCCGGCCTGGCCGACACCCTGGTCGCCATCGGCACCGGCCAGCTGCCCGCCCCCTGGGGCTGGGACACGCTGGCGCAGGCGACGCCGCTCGACACCGTGCGAACGCTGGCCAGCCAGGGCGCGACCCTGGCCGAAATCCGCGGCGCGCCGGTGTTCGGCGACTTCGGCGGGCGCGGCTGGGAATGGGTCGCCAACTTCTTCGCGATCGGCGGTTTGTTCCTTCTGGTCAAGCGGGTCATTCCCTGGCAGGTGCCGGTGGCGACCCTGGGCACGGTGGTGCTGCTGGCGCTGCCCTTCTGGCTGGCCGATCCGGACCTGCATCCCTTCCCGTTGCAGCACGTGTTTTCCGGCGGCCTGGTGCTGGCGGCGTTTTTCATCGCCACCGACCCGGTCAGCGGCTGCACCACGCCGCGCGGGCGGCTGGTGTTCGGCGCCGGCGTGGCCCTGCTCACGCTGGCGATCCGGCGCTGGGGCGGTTTCCCGGACGGTGTTGCCTTCGCCGTGCTGCTGATGAACTGCGCGGCGCCGTGGATCGATGCGCACACCCGCCCGCGCATCCTGGGTGAAGGTCGCGTCCCCGGCGTGGATAGCCCGCCATGAGCCCCGGGACGCGCGAATCCCTGCGCGCCGGCGCCCAGCTGGCCCTGGCCGGCCTGGCCGCGGTGCTGCTGCTGGCCGGCACCTGGGCGCTGACCCGTGAACGCATCGCCGACAGCGAACACAAGGCGCGGCTGCAGGCGCTGGAAATCGTGCTGCCGGCCGCGCGATACGACAACGACCCGATCTCCGAGAGCGTGCAGGTGCAAGCGCCGGCCTGGCTCGGCCAGCCCGCGGCGACCGTGTTTCGGGCGCGACTGGCGGGCGAGCACTCGGCGCTGGTCTTCGAGGCCACGGCCCCGGACGGTTATTCAGGCCCGATCCGCCTGCTGGTGGCGGTGGAACCGGCGGGCTCGGTTTTGGGCGTGCGCATCACCGCCCATCAGGAAACCCCGGGCCTGGGCGACGACATCGAAGCCGGGCGCAGCAACTGGATCCACGGCTTTGAAGGTCGATCGCTGTCGGACCCGGCGCGCGAACGCTGGGGGGTGCAGCGCGACGGCGGCCACTTCCCGCAGTTCGCCGGGGCCACGCTGACGCCACGGGCCGTGGTGTCGGCCGTGCGCCGCGTACTGGACTTCGAAGCAACCCACGGCGACGCCATACGGGCGGCGGAAGCCGGCGCTACACTTTCCTTCGACGACGCGCCCCTCGATCCCCCGCCCGCCCGATGACCCCAGCCACGCCCCGCGCCATCCTCGAATACGGCCTGTCCAGCGGCAACGTCGGCCTGGTGCAGCTGCTCGGCCTGTGCCCGCTGCTGGCGGTCAGCAACAACGCCGTCAACGCACTGGGCCTGGGCCTGGCGACGGTGCTGGCCTTGCTGGTCACCAACACCGCCGTGGCGGGCATCCGCAAGCTGACCCGGCGCGACGTGCGCATCCCCGCCTTCATCATGGTGATCGCCGCGGTCGTGACCTCGATCGAGCTGGCGATGCGCGCCTTCCTGCCGCAGCTGCACGCGGTGCTGGGGCTGTTCATCCCGCTGATCGTCACCAACTGCGCGCTGATGGGCCGGGCCGAGGCCTTCGCCTCGCGCAACAACCCCGGCCGGGCCGCGCTGGACGGGCTGGCGATCGGCCTGGGTTTTTTGTGGGTGCTGCTGCTGATCGGCGCCCTGCGCGAACTGATCGGCGAAGGCAGCCTGTTCGCCGGTGCCGGCACCTTGCTCGGCTTGCCGGGGCTGGAGTTGGCGGCGGAAGGCTACCCGGGCTTCGTTCTGGCGATCCTGCCGGTCGGGGCGTTCGTGGTGCTGGCCGGGCTGGTGGCCATCCGGCAGGCCTGGCGCCAACGCGCTGCGGCTGGCACGGCATGAAGGCGGCACAACGCCAGGAGCTTTTCGCCCGCCTGGCCGAACTCAATCCCAAGCCCACCACCGAACTGGCGTATTCCACGCCCTTCGAACTGCTGGTGGCGGTGACGCTCTCCGCGCAGGCCACCGACGTCGGCGTCAACAAGGCGACGCGGCGCCTGTTCCCGGTGGCCAATACGCCCCAGGCGATCCTGGCGCTGGGCGAAGACGGCCTGAAGTCCTACATCTCCACCATCGGGCTTTACAACGCCAAGGCGGCCAACGTCATCGCCGCCTGCAGGATGCTGGAGGAAAAGCACGGCGGCGAGGTGCCGCGTGACCGCGAATCGCTCGAAGCCCTGCCCGGCGTCGGCCGCAAGACCGCCAACGTGGTGCTCAACACCGCCTTCGGCGAACCGACCATCGCCGTGGACACCCATATCTTCAGGGTTGCCAACCGCACGGGCCTGGCCCCAGGCAGGACCGTACGCGCGGTCGAAGACAAATTGATGAAGGCGGTGCCGGTGCACTACCGGCTCGACGCCCACCATTGGCTGATCCTGCACGGCCGCTACGTGTGCAAGGCACGCAAGCCGGACTGTCCCAATTGTGTCATCCGGGACCTTTGCCGTTATCGGGACAAGACAGGCGCATAGCGCGTACTGGCGGCTTCTGGTGAGGCCAGCTGGCGCCCGCCCCGAGCAAGTGTCGTGATTCTGTCAGCCAGTCGTCACATGACGCCCCTATAAAACCGGCAGCGGGAACCACACCGTTGCCGATCTTCACCGGCATGGACCCGCGACCTCGCCTGGCACGGCGGCACAACGCCGCGGTCCGCACCCCATCCGTTGGAGACCCATCAAATGGCCGTCCGCAACAAAACCCAATTGCTCATGCTGACGTTCGGCGCCGTGCTGGCGCTGGGCGCCTGCTCCGATGGCGCCGTCGAAGTCGCCTCGCCCGGTCAGGGCGCCTTCCCGCCGCCGCCTCCGCCGCCGCCCCCGCCGCCGCCGCCGCCCCCGCCGCCGCCGAGTGGTGGTCCGGCCGCCGATTGCCCCACCGGCTTCGCGAACGTGGGCACCGTCGCCAACGCCACGCTGCGCAACTGCCAGCTGCCCAACAAGATCGTCGGCAACCTGGTGATCCCCAAGCGCGACGGCACCGTGTATTCGGTTTCCGGCCGCGTTGACGTCGGCGACGACCAGGGTGGCGACGCCGCCAACCCGATCGCCGGCCGCCAGAAGGGCATCCTGACCATCGAACCGGGCGTCACCGTGTTCGGCGCCGCCGGCCTTGACTACATGGTGGTCAACCGCGGCTCGCAGCTGTTCGCCGAAGGCACCTCCAGCGCCCCGATCGTCTTCACCAGCCGCCAGAGCGTCGAAGGCACCACCACGATCGACTCGATCGGCCAGTGGGGCGGCCTCGTGCTGCTGGGCCGCGCGCCGATCAGCAACTGCCCGGGCACCGCGACCCCCGGCACCCCCACCTGCGAAGCCCAGGTCGAAGGCACCAACGCCTTCTACGGCGGCAACCAGGCGGGCGACAACACCGGCCGCATCCGCTACTTCCGCCTGATGCACTCCGGCTTCCAGATCCTGCCCAACAACGAGCTCAACGGCATCACGCTGGCCGGCATCGGCAACGGCACGACCTTCGAGTACGTGCAGGTGCACAACAGCTCGGACGACGGCTTCGAATGGTTCGGCG
>CAZXTV010000024.1:0-4291 GCA_964643705.1 uncultured Arenimonas sp.
TGACTACATCGAAGGCGTGCTCTAGTACGTGCAGTCTATGGGCGACGGCGAGGTCATCTGTACGACCGGGATGCATGAATCCGTCGCCGCCGGCGACGAGTCCGACCCGCTCTACGACGAAGCGGTGAAAGTGGTCACCGAAACCCGGCGCGCGTCCATCTCGGGCGTGCAGCGGCGCCTGAAGATCGGCTACAACCGCGCCGCCCGCCTGATCGAGGCCATGGAAGCGGCCGGCATCGTCACCCCGCCCGAACACAACGGCGACCGCCAGGTGATCGCGCCGCCGCCGCCACGCTAGGGGCGGTGCGGCGGCCGGGGTTTAAGCCGCCGTTCAAGGCCCGCACGCGCCGTTCAGGCAAGCCACGACACACTGGCCGCCAAAGCAAACCGAGGTGACTTCGATGCGTCTGTTCGTACTCTTCCTGCTTGTCCTTGCCGCGCCGCTGGCCCATGCCGGTGCGCGCGAGCAGCTCGACGCCTTCGGTGCCGGCATGACGGGCATGGCGGCGGATTTCGAACAGCGCGTGCATGCGCCCGACGGCGAACTGCTCGAGACCTCCAGCGGCAGCCTGAAGCTGCGGGCACCGCGACAGTTCCGCTGGGAAGTGGTGCAGCCCTTTCCGCAGGTGATCGTCGCCGACGGCACCCATGTCTGGATCCATGACCCGGACCTGGAGCAGGTGACCGTGCGCATCCAGAGCCACGAGGAGCAGGCCAGCCCGCTGTCGGTGCTGGTGGACCCCACCGAACTCGATCGCCAGTTCAAGGTGGTCGAAGGCATGCAGTCCGACGGCATGACCTGGCTGGCGCTGACCCCGCGCAAGCCCGAGGACTCGCCCTTCGAAAGCGCCCGCCTGGGCTTCGATGCCGACCGCCTGGTCGTGATGGAGATGAGCGACGGCCTGGGCCAGCGCACCGAGGTCCGTTTCAAGAACTGGCAGCGCAACCCGGCCTTCGACGCCCGCACCTTCGCCTTCACCCCGCCGCAGGGCACCGACGTGGTGGGCGAGATGGCGCAGGCGGCCGAAGTGATGCCGCTGGCCGACTGACGGGCCGGGGCGGCGCAGCCGCTACACTGTCGCCGTGAGCCGCAAAGCCTCCGCCACGCCCCCGCTGTTCGCACCGCCCGAGGGCCTCAAGCCCCTGGCCGAACGCATGCGCCCGGCTGGCCTGGACGACATGGTCGGCCAGCGCCGCCTGCTGTCGCCGGGTTCGGCGCTGCGCCGGGCGGTCGAGTCCGGCCGCGTGCATTCGATGATCCTCTGGGGTCCGCCGGGCTGCGGCAAGACCACCCTGGCCCTGCTGCTGGCGCGTTACGCCGAAGCCGAGTTCGTGGCCATCTCGGCGGTGCTGTCGGGCTTGCCGCAAGTGCGCGAGGTGCTGGCGGCCGCCCAGGCCCGCTTCAACGAAGGCCGGCGCACGGTGCTGTTCGTGGACGAGGTGCACCGCTTCAACAAGACCCAGCAGGACGCCTTCCTGCCGCACATCGAACGCGGCAGCATCCTGTTCGTCGGCGCCACCACCGAAAACCCCAGCTTCGAACTCAATTCGGCACTGCTGTCGCGCTGCCGGGTGCACGTGCTCGAGGCGGTGTCGGTGGACGACATCATCGCTGCGCTGCACCGCGCCCTGGACGATGAAACGCGTGGCCTGGGCGGGCACGGCATCGAGGTGGACCAGGCCCGCCTGCGCGACATCGCCGGCGCCGCCGACGGCGACGTGCGCCGCGCGCTGACCCTGCTTGAAATCGCCGCCGAACTGGCCGCCGACGAAGGCGGCCACATCACTGAAACCACGCTGGCCCAGGTGCTGGCCGACCGCACCCGGCGCTTCGACAAGGGCGGCGAACTGTTCTACGACCAGATCTCGGCCCTGCACAAATCCGTGCGCAGCTCCAACCCGGACGCGGCCCTGTACTGGTTCGCGCGCATGCTAGACGGCGGCTGCGACCCGGGTTACCTGGCCCGCCGGATCACCCGCATGGCGGTCGAGGACATCGGCCTGGCCGACCCGCGTGGCCTGCAGATCTGCGTGGAGGCCTGGGACACCTACGACCGCCTGGGCAGCCCCGAAGGCGACCTGGCGCTGGCGCAGGCGGTGATCTACCTGGCCAGCACCGCCAAGTCCAACGCCGGCTACGTGGCCTTCAAGGCGGCGCAGTCGGACGTGCGCGAGACCGGCACCCTGGACGTGCCGCTGCATTAGCGCAATGCACCGACCAAGCAGAAGAAGTCGCTCGGCTACGGCAGCGGCTCCCAGTACGACCACGACGCCCCCGAGGGCATCGCGCTCGGGCAGACCGCGTTCCCGGAGGCGATGGGCGAACGGGTTTATTACCAGCCGGTGGAGCGCGGCCTGGAAATCAAGCTCAAGGAAAAGCTCGACCGCCTGCGCGCCGCGCGGGAGGCCGCGCGCAAGGCCTGAGCCGGCTCAGCGCGGGTCCGTGTTCACGCGCAGCACCGGGTAGCGGTCCAGTGCCTGGTCGTAGGACGCGTGCCGGCGGTAGAAGAACTCCAGCCGCGCCGACGGGCTGGCCGCGAAAGCCGCGTCCTGCTCGAGCTTCCTGCTGAAGGCTTCTCGGAGTCCGGGGTCCTTGGCCAGCATCTCGCGGGCCACCGCTTCGGCCACGTAGGCTTCCATGTATTCCTTGGCTTCGAAGTGGTTGTTGAACCAGCCCCAGGTCAGCAGTGAATCCGGCGCCTGCGGCTCGAGCAGCGCCATCACGATGCGCGAGCGCGGCTGGCGGATCGGCACGAACAGGCTGCCCTTGCCCAGCGCGATACGCTCCGCCGCCCATTCGCCGGTGACCACCAGCGTCTGCCGGCCTTCGAGCGGGGTGGCGCCGAATTTCTTGCTGGCGGCTCGGAAGGACTGCACGCCGGTTTCGCCCAGCGCCGGAAGTTCGTGGAAAACCACGTCGTGCAGGCGCAGCTTGGCGGCCACCAGCGCCGCGTGTTCGGCCGGCACCAGGTAGCCCGCGCCCGGGCGCGACACGGTGATCGCCGGCTGCACGTCGTCGCGCATGGGGACCTGCCAGACCTGCGGGGTGGCTTCGTCGTAGCGGGTCATCAGCGCGCCGGACACGTCCGAGGGTTCGCGGGTGTAGGCGTAACCGCGGAAGGCAAGGGTGCGCACCTGGTCGCTGGGCGCGAAGCTCAGCGGTGCCGGCGAGGGGTCGGGCTGGCTGGCGGCGACGTCGGCCTCGCGGGCGGCGCGCAACCAGGCCTGGCCGTGTTCGGCAACCTGTTCGAGCACCGAAACCACCGTGTTGCGGGTGCTGCGCACGCGTTCGGGATAGGTCCGCCAGGAGTGGGTTTCGACCAGCATGGCGAGGCGGTTGCGCATCCAGAAATAACCGGTGGAAAAACGCGGCGGCGCCACCGAATCGCTGAAGCCCGAGGCCGGGTCGTCGTAAATCACGAAGGACGGGTAGAACGGCAGCGGCAGCGAACCCTGTTCGGCCAGGTCGGCGATGACGGCGTCGCGCCACTGCCGGCCGATGGTCCGCAGGGCAGGGTCGCCGGCATAAAGCGGTTCGACCATGATCGCGATGTCGTGCTCGAACTGGGCGCCGTTGGTGGCGTGCAGGTCCACGACCGCCAGCGGGTCCCAGGTGTTCACCAGGGCCAGCATGGCCTGCATTTCCGGCGCCTCGGCCTTGAGGTAGTCGCGGTTGAGGTTGAAGTTCTGCGCCGTGGTGCGCCAGCCCATTTCCACCGGGCCACGCTGGTTGGGGCGGTTCCAGGCACCGAACCGTTCGTGCCCGTCGACGTTGAAGACCGGCACGAACAGCAGGACCAGCCTGTCGAGCGCGCCTTGCGCTACCTCGCCTTCCAGCAGCTCGCGCAGGGCCAGGAAACCGGCGTCCTTGCCGTCGATTTCGCCGGCATGGATGCCGCCCTGCACCAGCACCACCGGCAGCCCCTGGCGCCGCGCGGCCAGCGGGTCGAGCGCGCCGGACGTGGACGCCACCAGCGCCTTCATCGGCCGGCCCTGCGGCGTGGTGCCGAAGTCGAGGCAGCGCACCGCCGTCGGGTAGCGCGCGGCGAAGGCTTCGCACAGGACTTCGACTTCCGCGTAGCGGCCGGTGCGGGTGAAGCCCGATTCTTCAGCCACCGTCGTCAGCGGCGGCGCGGCGACGGCGGGCAGGGCGGTGAGCAGCAGCAGGATGGTGAGCAGGCGCATGAGGGTCCGGGAGTGGCGACGCAAGTACGAAGCGTACAAGCTTCCGCCGCATGGTTTCGATTAGTCTTGCGGCATGAACTGGACCCTGCTCTGGCTGGTGATGGCC
>CAZXTV010000024.1:4310-14169 GCA_964643705.1 uncultured Arenimonas sp.
GCGCTACCTGGTCGGCGAATGGCTGCTGCGGCAGCTGGGCCAGGGCCTGCCCTGGGGCACCCTGGCGGTAAACCTGCTGGGCAGCCTGGCGGCGGGTTTCCTGCTGGTATGGCTCGACGACCGGGGCCAGGGCGCGGTGTATGCACGCGCTTTCCTGGTGGTGGGTTTGCTCGGTGGCCTGACCACCTATTCGGCGCTGATGCTCGAATGCCTGGTCTACGCGCGTTCGGCCCGGCCCGGGGTGTTGTTCGGCTACCTGGCCTTGACCCTGGTCGGCGGCCTGGCCCTGGTCTGGGCCGGCGCGCGGCTGGCCCTGTGGCTGCGGCCTGCCTGAGCCCGCCTCAGAAGCGTTCGAGCACCGGCAGGTAGCGCCACTGCCCGACCGGCATCTTCGACAGTCCCACTCGGCCAATGCGCAGGCGATGCACGGCCGTGGCCTTCAGGCCCACTTGCGCGCACAGGTATTCCAGCAGGCCCGGGCGCACGCCCTTGATGGCGAAGCGCAGGCGCTGTTCGCTTTGCCAGCTGACCCGGAACGGCGCCACCGGCCAGCCCTGGAAGCTGGTGCCGCCGGTGAGGCGGTTCCAGCCGTAGGGTGCCAGTTCGCCTTCGACGTCGACGTTGAATTCCTGCTCGATGCGTTCGCCGTCCTGCTTGAGCTTCTGCAGCACCCGGCCGTCCTGGCTGAAGACCATCAGGCCGCTGGCTTCCACGGGCAGGGGCATCGCCGGCTGCAGCCGCGGGAAATGGCGCTGCAGCAGGCGCCAGCCGGACGGGTCGTCGGTCCAGCGATTGCCGGGCACCAGCAGGGCTTCGGCCGGGTTCGCGCCCGGGCCCGGGTCGTAACCAGCCGGCTTGTGCAGCAGCATCGTCGCCGGCTCGGCCGGGTCGGGCCGGGCGTCAGGCAGCAGGGCCACCGTTTCATCGGTAACCGGGTGCTGCGGCGCCTCGACCACCACGCCGTCGACCGTGACCCAGCCGCCCTGCACGTAGCGTTCGGCTTCGCTGCGCGTGCAGCCGGTGATCTCGACCACGCGGCGGGCCAGGCGGACCGCTTCGGTCATGACTTGCGGGCGGCTTTCTTGAGGTCCTTTTCGGCGCGCTTTTCCTTCGGGGTCTTCTCCGGCTTCTTCTTTTCGTTCTTCTTCTGGTTCAGGCCCTTGGCCATGGTCGTGCTCCGTCATGCCGCCACGCGGATGCGCGGCCCGGCGGGCGACAGCATGCACCCATGAGACCGGAATCGCCATGATTTTCGTTGCACGGGCGTCCGACGCGGCGTGATAATGCGCCGGCCTGTTTCATTTATGGAATGACCCCATGCTCGACCCGAACCTGCTGCGAGGCCAGCTCGCCGAAACCGCCGCGCGCCTGAAGCAGGCCCGCGGTTTCGACCTCGACGTGGCCGCGTTCGAGCGGCTCGAGGCCGAGCGCAAGGCCATCCAGGGCCGCACGCAGGAGCTGCAGAACCTGCGCAACACCCGGTCCAAGGCCATCGGCCAGGCCAAGGCCAAGGGCGAAGACGTCGCCCCGCTGATGGCCGAGGTCGCCGGCATCGCCGACGAACTCAAGGCCTCCGAGGCCCGGCTCGACGAACTGCGCGCCGAGCTCGAGGCCATCGCCCTGGCCATTCCCAATTTGCCCGACGCCAGCGTGCCGGCCGGCTCCGACGAAACGCACAACCAGGAAGTCGCGCGCTGGGGTACGCCCCGCAGCTTCGATTTCGCGGTGAAGGACCACGTCGAGCTGGGCGCCCGCGACGGCTGGCTGGACGGCGACACCGCCGCCAAGCTCAGCGGCGCGCGCTTCACCGTGCTGCGCGGCCCGCTGGCGCGCCTGCACCGGGCACTGGCCCAGTTCATGCTGGACCTGCACGCGGGCGAACACGGCTACGAAGAAACCAACGTGCCGCTGATCGTCAACGCCGACAGCCTGCGCGGCACCGGCCAGCTGCCCAAGTTCGAGGACGACCTGTTCGCCACCGACCTCGGTGACGACCGCCGTTACCTGATCCCCACCAGCGAAGTGCCGCTGACCAACATCGTGCGCGACAGCATCGTCGAGGACGCCGCGCTGCCGCTGCGCATGACCGCGCATTCGATGTGTTTCCGCGCCGAAGCCGGCAGCCATGGCCGCGATACCCGCGGCATGATCCGCCAGCACCAGTTCGAGAAGGTCGAACTGGTGTCGATCGCTCGCCCGGAAGAGTCGGCCGCCGAACACGACCGCATGACCGGCTGCGCCGAAGCCGTGCTGCAAAAGCTCGGCCTGCCTTACCGCAAGGTGCTGCTGTGCACCGGCGACATGGGCTTTTCGGCCATCAAGACCTACGACCTGGAAGTCTGGCTGCCCAGCCAGGACACCTACCGCGAGATCAGCAGCTGCTCGAACTGCGGCGACTTCCAGGCCCGGCGCATGCAGGCGCGCTGGCGCAACCCGGCCACCGGCAAACCCGAACCGGTGCATACGCTCAATGGTTCCGGCGTGGCCGTTGGCCGCGCCCTGATCGCGGTGATGGAAAACTACCAGCAGGCCGACGGCAGCATCGAAGTCCCGGCAGCGCTGCGGCCCTACCTGGGCAACCTGGAGCGCATCGGATGAACCACCCCGACCTCAACGACCTGCAGTTCTACGCGATGGTGGTCGAACACGGCGGTTTCGCCGCCGCCGAGCGCGCCCTGGGCGTGCCCAAGTCGCGCCTGAGCCGCCGCATCGCCCAGCTGGAAAACGAACTGGGCGTGCGCCTGCTGCAGCGTTCGACCCGCAAGTTCGCGGTCACCGAGGTCGGCCAAAGTGTCTATCGCCACGCCCAGACCATGCTGGCCGAGGCCCAGGCGGCGCGCGAAGCGGTCGATCGCGTGTCGGCGGCGCCGCGCGGCACCATCAAGGTCAGCTGCCCGGTGGCGCTGGCCCAGGAACTGCTGGCGCCGCTGCTGCCGGTTTTCATGAAGACGCACCCGCAGGTGCGCATCCAGCTGCACGTCAGCAACCGCCGGGTCGACGTCATCCAGGAAGGTTTCGACGTGGCGCTGCGGGTGCGTTCGCAGCTCAACGACGACGGCGAGATGGTGGCCCGCAGCTTCGGCCAGCTGCGCGAACTGCTGGTGGCCAGCCCGCGTTACCTCGACCGCATCGGTCGCCCCCAGGTGCCCGCCGACCTGGCCGGCCACACGACCCTGAGCATGAGCGACGACGACGCCCGCCAGCGCTGGACCCTGCACGGCCCCGAAGGCCAGGTGCAGCGCGTGGACCTGACGCCGGCACTGATGGCGCAGGATTTCCCGCTGCTGCTGGCCGCCGCGCGTGACGGGCTGGGCGTGGTGCTGCTGCCCGAGCTCAGCTGCGCCGAGGCGATCCGCCAGGGCGAACTGGAGGTCGTGCTGCCGTTGTGGAGCCTGCCCCAGGGCATCTGCCACGCCATGTACCCCTCGCGCCGCGGCCTGCTGCCGGCGGTGCGCGTATTCATCGATTTCCTGGCCGAGCACTTGCCGGCGAAGATCCAGGACAGCAAGCTCAAGTGCGGCACGCCCGGCGGCGTGCCCTGCGAAAAGGGCGCCGCGGCCCCGTAGCCGCGAACGCACAATTTCCGGAAGAGTGGCCGAGCGGTTTAAGGCACCGGTCTTGAAAACCGGCGAAGGGTCAAACCTTCCGTGGGTTCGAATCCCACCTCTTCCGCCAGTTCGTCCCGCAGGGCGGGGCACAAAAAGGAAGGCCCCGATCGGGTGATCGGGGCCTCCAGCCTGGATCAGCAAACCAGGCGCAGGTAATCAGCGCTTGTCAGCGCCCTTGCTCGGATTCTGGCGATCCGATTCGCCGGCCTGCTTCTTGTTGCCCTGGTCGTCGTGCTTGGGCTCGGAGCCCTGCTTCTGGCCGGCCTGGCCTTCGCGCTCGGTGCCCTGCTTCGGAGCGCCCTGGGCCTGCCCGTCGCGATTCTTGTCCTGGCCCTGGCTGCCCGGGGCGTTCTGGTTGGTTTTCTGGT
Source organism: uncultured Arenimonas sp. (assembly GCA_964643705.1). GTDB lineage: Bacteria > Pseudomonadota > Gammaproteobacteria > Xanthomonadales > Xanthomonadaceae > Arenimonas. The sequence continues at coordinate 8,287 of CAZXTV010000024.1, forward strand.
TGGAATTGTTGGTCATTTTGACATCCTCGTCGTGGGGGGATGGGCCTGCGTCATTGCTGGCCCGGTAACGCACTGCAGCGGACCGTGCGCACGGTCCTCAGTCGGTGAACCTGTCTGAAACCTTCTTCACGGTGGCCTGCACGCCGGCTTTTGCCTGCGAAATGGCCAGGGAAGCCGCCGCGGCGGGAGACTTCTTCCACGTTTCGTAGTCTTGATCGAACTGCGCGAGTTCCGCCGCGGAGAACATCTCGCGCGCCATCTTGAACATGGTCTTTTCTTCTTCCTTGGCGTGATGGTCGACCAGTTCGCCGAAGACCTTCGCGCGGCCGGCGAACTCGGGCGAACCGGCGTCGGACGCCTTCACGTTGGGAATGACGGTCGACTCGACGGCGGCGTGTTCAAGCAATGCTTCGGCGAGGGTCTTGAGGCCATCCCGGTCCGCGCGCTCCTTGAATGCCGGGTAGAAAACCTGCTCTTCCCACTTCGCATGCGGCATAAGGCTGGCTTCGATCTTCGCCAGAAGCTCGGCGCGGCCTTTCTCGGCGCGATCGGTGGTGTCTTCGATCTGCGCGAACAGGTCACGCAGGGTGGCGTGTTCGGACTTGAGTGTCTTCAGGATGTCGCGGGCCATGGCTTACCTCGGTTGGCTTGGGGGGCAGCTAAGGGCTGCAAGTCGCGTGCCACGAAGCCGGCGCGGCTGCGCAAAGGGCGGGAGAGCTTGTCCGGCCGCGGTCGGGGGCTTCTCGACCCGGCGCCCACTGCCACGAGGACCGGGTTGGTTCCCGTGCAATGTGAGGGTCTTGCCCGACGGCGATCAGGCAGACAGCCCGATCGCGGGTGTCCGCAGTCAGCCGGCCGCGGCGTGCAGGCCCAGGGCCAGGACGTTGTAGCCGCCGTGCGCGATCAGGCAGGCGGGCAGGGATCGGCTGAAGGCGTACACGGCGACGAAGATCGCGCCCAGCGCCAGCGTGCCGGGCAGCTCAGCTCCCGCGAAGGGCAGGTGGATGGCGGTGAACGCGAGCACCGACATCGCGCAGGCCGGCCACAGGCCGATCGCGCGCTCGGCGATCGGGATCAGCCAGGCGCGGAACGCCAGTTCTTCCAGGAATGGCGCGTATACCCCCACGATCAGGATCACCGGCAGGGAAAACGGATCAGGCCCCAGCCCCGATACGCCTTCGCCGCCGGCCAATGCGTCGGGCCAGGCCAGTCGCAGCAGCAGTTCGATGGCCTTCACCGCGGCCAGCCCCGCAACGGCGCCGGAAAGCCCCAGGCCCAGCGTGCGCATGACCGGTCGCGGCAGATGCAGCGGCGAGGGCAGGGTGAAGGCCAGGCCGAACCCCCAGTAGGCGATGAGCAGGGTGCCAGTGGGCAGGAACAGCGCCAGCAACAGCGTGACCAGGGAATCGTCCCAGGCCGTCGGATCCAGCGGGCTGGGCAGGTCGTTGAAGATGAAGACATGGGCGTCGCAGCGGTGCACCCCGGATTCGCGCACCAGTTCGTCCAGGGTGGCCGTGGCGGCGGACAGTTCGAACTCGCGCAGTCGCGAGAAGCCCACGACCACGTCTTCGCCGGCGCATTCGCTGGGGCGATGGTCGGCGAAACCCCCGGCTTCGAATTCACCCTCCGGGAAAACCGGATGCTCCAGCACGGCGTCGCGCAGGGACGCGAGCTGACCGGGCGTGCCTTGCACCCAGGCCAGGCTGCGGTCGTGGTGGCTGTACGTGGTGAGCGCCAGGAACCACCCGGCCATGAGTGCCACCAGGAGCGCCGGCAGCAGCAGCGAGAGGGCCAGCAGGGCCAGGCGTTGGATCAGGCGGGGACGGGGCAGGGGCATGCCGTGGAAGCCGGAGGTGTGGAAGGCCAGTGTCGGTTCGGGGCCGGGGCCGGGTCTGTCGGTTGCTGCCGCGGACTGCGGTAGGGATTTTCGACGCGGACGGGGCCGGCGGCGCGATTGGGGGTGCAACTTGTCAGGCTGCGATAACGACGTTCGCGCCTTTGTCGTCGCGTAGGAAATAACCTAGCGATCAGGCGGCAAGTTGCCCTAGCCGCGCCCACGTCGCCTCGCCTAGCGTGGGCATCGAACCCCGGGGAGGGACGAACAATGATCCGAGTTTTCATCGTGGACGACCACGCGCTGGTGCGCACCGGCTACCGGCTCATCCTCGAGCAGGCAGGCACGGTAGAGATCATCGGCGAATCCGCCACCGGCGAAGAGGCGCTGCCGCTGGTCCGCCGGCTGCGGCCGGACGTGGTGCTGTGCGACCTGCACCTGCCGGGTATCAGCGGCCTGGACGTCACCGAACGCATCGTGCGCGCGGACATGGGCACGCGCGTGATCATCGTTTCCATCCAGGAAGACGGGCCGATGCCACGGCGCCTTATCGAAGCCGGCGCTTCGGGTTACCTGGGCAAGGGTTGCGACCCGCAGGAACTGGTGCGCGCCGTCAGCGACGTTTTCCGCGGCCGGCGTTACCTGGCCAGCGATGTCGCCCAGCGCATGGCGCTCGACGGATTCGGCGGCCAGGCATCGCCCTTCGACCTGCTCTCGCCGCGCGAACTGCAGGTGGCCAGGCTGCTTTGCCAGGGCCTGCGCATGGAAGAGATCGGCCGCCGCCTCAGCCTCAGCGGCAAGACCGTGGCAACCCACAAATACCGCCTGTTCGAAAAGCTGGGAATCCGCGACGCGATTTCGCTGGCCCGGCTGGCCGGCCAACACGGTATTTCCGACCCGGCCTCGGCCCTGACGGCCTGATCGGCCGCGGCCGGAAACGAACAAGGGCGCCCTGGGGCGCCCTTGTCGTGTGCGGCTATGCCGGGATTCAGCCGGTCTTGTCGGCCGGCGTCTGCCTGGGTTCGTCCGGGTCGGCCAGCGTCCAGTCCGGGGCCGCCTGGGCCGCTGCCGTTCGTGCCTCGGCTTCGGCTTCGGCTTCAGGCTCGGCCGCGGTCGTGGCCTCGACGGCCGGCACCGGGGCCGGGCTGTCTTCCTGCTTCTTCTCCTGCACAACCGGCGGCGCCGGATGATTGGGCGGCGAGTCGAACTGGGCCGGCTGGGTGCGCAGATAGGGATTCACCGGCTCCGGGTCAGGGATCAGGCTCTGCTGGACCGGGGGCGGCGCCGCGCGCGGCGTTTCAGCAACCGGCGCGCTTGCCGCGGGCTGGGCTTCGGCGGCCACCGGCTCGGGCGTGGTTTCGATGGCCACGGACTGCACCAGCGGTTCTTCCACCGGGGCCGGAACGACCTGCGCGGCCGGCTGGGGGGTCGGCGCAGGCTTGGCTTCGGGTTCGGCGGCATCGACAGGCCGCGAAACCGGCACGTCCACCGACACCACGGCGGCCGCTGAAGCGGCCACCGCAGGCACCACCGACGGCGCCGGCGGGGCGATGTCGTCGAAATCGGACTCGGCGGCGGTCACGGACGGGGCCGGGGCTTCATTGGAGCGAACCGGGCCGCCCTCGGATTCCGAGCCGCCGGATTCTTCGTCGTCGGCACCCGACTCCTCATTGCCACTGCTTTCGGCACCGGTTTCCGTGCGGCGGCGGCGACGGCCACCCCGACGGCCACGGCGGCGGCGGCTGCTGCCCTCGGTGGAGGCGGCGTCGTCGCCATTGTTTTCATTGCCGTCTTCCTGGCCCAGCTGCGCTTCGGCCTTGTCGGCATCGATGTCGTCGGCCTCGTCCAGCGCCGAAGCGACACCACCGGCGGCAATCGCGGCCTGCTGGCGCGCCTCGCGTGCCTCGCGGCGTTCCTCTTCGCGCTTGAGGTTCTCGAGGCGCTGCTGTTCGCGACGCTCGTTTTCCTTTTTCTGGTTCTCTTCGCGGCGCTGCTGGGCCTCGGCGCGCTTGGCCTCGTCCTGGCGCTTCTGCTCCTCGCTGCGTTCGGCCTTGGGCGTCTTGACCTTGGCTTGCTGCGGCGTTGCCTTGGCACCACGATCGCGCTCGATGCGGTCGCGACGTCCGCCACGTTCACGGCGGCCGCCACGTTCGCTGCGATCACCGCGCTCGCCACGGTCCGGACGCTCGCCGCGTTCGGCCCGGTCGTTGCGGCGGGGTTTCTTGTCTTCCTGGGCCGCCGGCGCGTCGTCGCCGGCGAACAGGGCCGCCAGGCGTGCGAAGAAGCCACGCTTGGCCACCGGGGCGGCCTGGAGCGCGGCCGGCAGCGGCGCCGCCGCCGGTTCCGGGGCTTCGTCGCGCACCGGCGCCGGGTTCGGCGGGCGAACGGCGGTCACGGCCGGCATGTCGGGCACGTTGATGTGCGACTTGGTCAGGGCATGCACCGACAGCTTGCGCGGCGACGTGCGGTGGTAACTGGGCCGGGCGCTGTCTTCGCCGAGTTCGTTGTCGCGCAGGCGGGTGATGTTGAAGTGCGGCGTCTCGATCTGGTCGTCCGCCACCACCACCACCGGGGCGTCGTGCCGGGTCTCGATCTCGACCAGGGCGCGGCGCTTTTCGTTGAGCAGGTAGTTGGCGATTTCCGGCGGCGCCTGCACCAGCACCTGCCCGGTGTTTTCCTTCATCGCATGCTCTTCGGCCAGGCGCAGGATCGACAGCGACAGCGACTCGACGCTGCGCATGCGGCCGTGGCCTTCGCAGCGCGGGCACACCACCTGGCTGGACTCGCCCAGGCTGGGGCGCAGGCGCTGGCGGCTCATTTCCAGCAGGCCGAAGCGCGAGATGCGGCCGATCTGGACGCGGGCGCGGTCCTGCTTCAGGGCCACCTGCAGGCGCTCCTCGACCTGGCGCTGGTGCTTGCCCGAGGCCATGTCGATGAAGTCGATCACCACCAGGCCGCCCAGGTCGCGCAGGCGCATCTGGCGGGCCACCTCGTCGGCGGCCTCGAGGTTGGTGTTGAACGCGGTGTCCTCGATGTCGCTGCCCTTGGTGGCGCGCGCCGAGTTGACGTCGATCGCGGTCAGGGCCTCGGTCTGGTCGACCACGATGCTGCCGCCGGACGGCAGGCGCACCTGGCGCTCGTACGCGCCCTCGATCTGCGATTCGATCTGGTAGCGGTTGAACAGCGGCGTCGGGTCTTCGTAGAACTTCAGCTTGCGCAGGTTCTGCGGCATCACCGACTGCATAAAGTCGCGGGCCTCGTCGAACATCTCCTGGGTGTCGACCAGGATCTCGCCGACGTCGGCGCGCAGGTAGTCGCGCAGGGCGCGGATGATCAGCCGTGATTCCTGGTAGATCAGGAACGGGGACGGCTTGGACAGCGCGGCGTCGGTGATCGACTTCCAGACCTGGAGTAGGTAATCGAGGTCCCACTGCAGTTCGTCGGCGGCGCGGCCGACACCGGCGGTGCGGATGATCACGCCCATTTCCTCGGGAATGGTCAGCGCGTCCATCGCCTCCTTCAGGGCGGCGCGGTCGTCACCCTCGACCCGGCGCGAGACGCCGCCGGCGGTGGGCGAGTTGGGCATCAGCACCATGTAGCGGCCGGCCAGCGAGATGAACGTGGTCAGGGCGGCGCCCTTGTTGCCACGTTCTTCCTTTTCGACCTGGACGATGACTTCCTGGCCTTCGCGCAGGAATTCCTTCAGGCCGGCCTTGTTCGGGTCGACGCCGGGGACGAAGTAGTCACGGGAGATTTCCTTGAGCGGCAGGAAGCCGTGGCGCTCGCCGCCGTATTCGACGAAGGCGGCTTCAAGCGAGGGTTCGAGCCGGACGATGCGGCCCTTGTAGATGTTGGATTTCTTTTGTTCCTTCGAGGGCTGCTCGATGTCGATGTCGTACAGGTTCTGGCCATCGACGATCGCCACGCGCAGTTCTTCAGCCTGCGTGGCATTGATCAGCATACGCTTCATGGTGGATTCCTCACGCGCTCGTACCGCGAGGAACGCCGGGGTCCGCGCCCGATGTTTCGGGCCTGGGGCGCATTGCGCA
>CAZXTV010000025.1:0-14092 GCA_964643705.1 uncultured Arenimonas sp.
GCCCAAGAAGCTGGACGAGGAAGTGGCCCGCCTGCACCTCGAGAAGATCGGCGTGAAGCTGACCACCCTGACCACCGAACAGGCCGATTACCTGGGTGTGGCGAAGGAAGGTCCGTACAAGCCGGAGCATTACCGCTACTAAGGGATTCGCGCCTGAAGGCGCTCCTGCAGTGATGCATTGGACGGGCGCCTCAGGGCGCCCGTTCTTTTTGGGCGGCAGCGCGGCCTGTGACTGCGGGTTTTGCCGTTTTCCTTCGTGGAGCGACCTGTTCCCATGAATGCGCCACCTGACGAGGACAGCCCATGAACGACGCCAGCGCCAGCGACCAGCAGCAGATCCGCGCCATCCTGCAAACCTATTTCGACGGCATGTTCGAATCCAGTGCAGACAAGATTCGCGACGCCTTCCACCCCTCGGCGAAGATCACCGGCTACATCGACGGTGAACTCCACGAAATGTCCACCGAGGAGTTCGCCCAGTTCGTCGCCGGCCAGCAGCCGTCGCCGCAAGCCAAGGGTGAAACTCCGCGCCTGGACGTCGTCTCCCTGGAAATCTTTGGAAACATCGCGGCCGCCCAAGTGCGCGACGACTACCTGGGTTTGACCTTCCTGGACGTCATGTCGCTACTCAAGACCGATGGTCGCTGGCGCATCTACAACAAGCTATTCCACGTCGAAGGGCCGGTTGCCTGAACCCGCCGTTGCAGTCCGTTTCCCGAAGAAGGATCCGCGCATGAAAACCGCCTGCCTCGCCATGGCCCTCGTTCTGGCCACTGCCCCATTCGGATCCGCGCAGTCCCTGGCCGCCGAGCTCCGCTACGCCACCGGGAACCCTGCCGATTGGCCGCCGGAACTGGACGCGGTCGTAGCGGCCCCCGACAACCACAAAGTCTTGCTGGAAAACGACTCCGTGCGCGTGCTTTCGGTGACGCTGGCCCCGGGTGAGGTGGAACCGCTGCATTCGCATCGCTGGCCGAGCGTGCTGCACATCCAGTCGGCCGGGCAGTTCACCGACCACGACGCCAAGGGCCAACTGATCTTCGATTCGCGCCAGGCGCCGGCGCCGCTGGAACTCCCCCTGACGATGTGGAAGGGCCCCGAAGCGCCGCACTCGCCCACCAATCTCAGCGAGGACGTCACCATCCGCCTGCTGCGGGTCGAGGTAAAACACCCGGCGCCGCCGCGCCTGCAAAGCGCCGGCATCTTTCCGCAGGACGGCTCGCTGGTTCGCCCGGAAGATGGCGTCATCCTTGCCGACGGGCGACTGCTGGTGGCCGACCAGGCCCATGGGCTGGTGTCGCTGGATGCCCAGGGCGACAAGCAGCCCTTCGGCCGGTTCGCCGAGGCGGGCTATCGGCACGCGCCCCCGACGCAGGCCGCCGGGCCCAACGGCGTGGCCCTGGAGCCCGACGGCGTGCACGTGCTGGTGGCCGACATCTTCACCGGCGCGATCTGGCGCGTGGACACGCGCGACCAGGCAGTGACCCGGGTGCACCAGCACGAATTCGGCGTCAATTCTGCCCGCCGCGACAGCACCGGCGCCCTGTGGTTCACCCAGTCCACCCGCAACCACGGTCCCGATTCGGAAGCGCGCATGTTCGCGGCCGTCGATGAAAAGCCCAAGGACGGCGCCTTGTTCCGGATCGGGCCGGCCACCGCGGGGAGCTCGCCCAAGCCAGAGCTCAAGGCCTCTGGCCTGAACTTCGCCAACGGGCTGGCGATAGATGAGTCTGCCGGCCAGATCTATGTCGCCGAAACCATGGGCAACCGCATCATCCGCTTCCCGCTATCGGTGGCCACTGGCGAACTGGGCGAACGCCGCCTGCTGACCAGCCTGCGCACCCCGGACAACATCGAACTCGACGCCATGGGTCGCCTCTGGGTGGCGTCACCGCTGGGCAATGCCCTGTACGTCGTTGATACGCAGTCCGGGGAATGGACCACCGCCTTCAAGCGCACGAGCGAGGGCCATGCCCGGCTCATGGTGGAGTGGGAGCGCCGCACCGACCATGACGAGCCCCGCCTGCCCTTGTTCGTGCCGGATATGTGGCCGGAGATGCCCGGCCTGGTGACCGGGATGATCCTTTCTCCCGAAGGCCAGCCGACCTACGTGACGGGGCTGGGCAACGCGCTCGTAAAACTCGAGATGGCTCGATAACGGACAACGCCAATGCTCCTGCGCCGCATCACCGAGCATGTGAAAGCCCAGAACTGGTTCGCCGTGGGCATCGACCTCGTCATCGTCGTGGTAGGCGTTTTCATCGGCATCCAGGTGTCGAACTGGAACGATGACCGGGTTACCCGGCAAAAGGCCGAGGTCTTCACCGAGCGCCTCGCTCAGGACCTGCGCAAGGAAGCCTGGGGCTATCAATCGGTCATCTCCTACAGCCGCCAAACCAATGAGAACCAGCGCCGTGTATTGCAGGCTCTGGCGGGAGAGCGCGAGCTGTCGGACGAGCAGTTCCTGATCAGCGCGTATCGGGCCACGCAATTCCGGGAACACAACCGCTACCGCGCGACCTACGACGAGTTGGTCTCCACCGGCACCATCGGGCTGATCACCGACCCGGTACTTCGTGAAACGGCCATGGGCATGTTCACGACCGGGTTCCTGGAGGAACTCGCAGAGAGGATCCGCGATTCCGAATACCGTCAATTGTTTCGCGAGACGGTTCCCGCCCCGGTCCAGGAAGCCCTGCTTGCCCGCTGCGGGGATCGCTACCCCATCGAGCTTGACTACCAGAGCCTGGACGTCACCCTCGACTACCCCTGCACGCTCGGACTTCCGGAAGAAGCTATCCGCGTCGCGGCCGAGACCTTGCGCTCCGCGCCCCGACTGGTGCCGGCGCTACGGGTCCGCTTTGCCGACAACCAGACCGCGCTGACCGACCTGCAGGACGGCAACCGTCTGGTTGCCGAAAGCCTGAGGGTAATCAGGGAGAGAAAGCCATGATCCTGCGCCGCCTGTCGCAATCGCTGAAGGAACAGAACTGGACGGCTATCTGGATCGAGTTCGTGCTGTTGGTCATCGGCGTTTTCCTGGGCATCCAGGTCGCCAACTGGAATGAAGAACGCGCGCAGCGAATGCAGGAACGAAACTTCCTGATCCAATTGCGCAACGAAATCGTCAGCAACGACGAAGTCATCGACTACCAGCTGCGATACCTGGACCAGGTGGTCGCCGGCGGTCGTCGTGCTCTCGGCTATCTCCGGTCCGGCCAGGACTGCGTGAGCGGCTGTGAACTGCTGCTTATCGACTTCTTCCATGCTTCGCAGATGTGGGGCACCCCCTTCGCCCGAAGGAAGTACGAGGAAACGCAGCGGCTTGGATTTCCGTCCGACCCGGCGACGCGGGCTGCAGTGGACGGGTTTTACAGCTACATAGACGGCTGGGACGTGGTGACGGCGTCGCCGCCACCCTATCGTGAGCATGTGCGCGGCCACTTCACGCCGGAAGCCGCCGAGATGCTGTGGCGTCGATGCTGGTACTCCCCGGGTGCCCAGTTCGAAGAGCTGCGGCGGGACTGCGGGGACGACCTGAAGAAACTCGACACGGCCGCCATGCTCAGGGCGATTCGAGCGGATGCTGGGCTGGCCAACGAACTGCAGTTCTGGCTGGGACAGAATATCTTTGCCTCGCGTGCCTTTCCCGAGGCAAAACGCCACGCCGAGGCCGCCAAGGCTGCGATTGGGCAGCAGGTGGGGGACCAGCCCTGATGGCACCTGTGCCCCGATTCGCCCGTTACCTTTCGGATAGGGGCGCTCCACGCCCTCCGGGCCGTGGCATCATTGGCCGGCAGCGCACGTCTTAGGGGAGACACGCTTTGCAACTGCTGGCCGAGCTCAGGCGCCGCAACGTGATCCGCATCGCCGGGTTGTACCTGGTCGGCGCCTGGCTGCTGGTGCAGGTTGCGGAAACCGTGCTGCCCGTCTTCGGCGTACCGGACTGGGTGCTGCGCGCGCTGATCATCCTGCTGGCGCTGGGCTTCGTTCCTGCGCTGGTTTTCTCCTGGGTGTTCGAACTCACGCCCGACGGGCTCAGGCGCGAAAGCGAGCTCGATCGCAGCCGGAGCAGCGTTGATCACACGGCGCGCAAGCTGGACATTGCGGTGATCGTGCTGCTGCTTGCGGTGGGGGCGATGGTGCTGTTCCGGCCGGCGCCCGATCCGGCGCCAGCCGCAGCTTCGCTGCAGGGTGAACAAGCCGCCGCTGAAGCGCCCTCCGTTGCCGCCAGCGGTGCGCAGACCGCCGGCCCCGACCCTGCCAGCATCGCCGTCCTCCCCTTCGCCGACCTGTCCCAGGCCGGCGACCAGGGCTACTTCTCCGACGGCATGTCCGAGGAAATCCTCAACGTGCTGGCCAAGGTCGAGGGGCTTCAGGTGGCCTCGCGCACCTCGTCCTTCGCGTTCAAGGGCCAGGAAACCCTCGGCGTGCCCGCCATCGCCGATCAGCTGGGCGTGCGCCACGTGCTGGAAGGCAGCGTGCGCCGGGCCGGCGACACCCTGCGCATCACCGCGCAGTTGATTGATGCGCAGACGGACCGCCATCTTTGGTCGGAGACCTTCGACCGGCCGCTGACGGCCGAGAACGTGTTCGCGATCCAGGATGAGATTTCCAAGGCCATCGTTGCCGCCCTGGTCGAGGCCCTGCCGGCTGCCAAGGTGGGTACCGTAGGGGAGGCACAGACCACCGCAAACCTGGGCGCCTACGACAACTATCTGCGGGCGCGCGATATCGTGCGTTCGCGCCGCCAGCTGCTGCGGGCCGAGGAATTGCTGGTCACGTCGCTGGAGCAGGACCCGCAGTACGCCCCCGCCTGGGAGCTGCGCGCCGCCCTGCAGTCACTGCTGGGCGAATACACCGACACGCCGCTCGGCGTGGACGAACTGGCCCTGCGCGGCATCGAGTACGCCGACCGCGCCCTGTCGCTGGCGCCCGAAAGCGCGCTGGCGATCGCGGTGAAAGCCAACATCCGGTCGCGCGAATCGCAGGCCGGGCGCGCGCGGCACGACCTGGCCGGGGTGATCGAAGATCTGGAGCGCTCCCTGGCGATCGACCCCAACAGCACCGATGCCTTGAACTGGCTGGGAATCACCTGGGCCCACGTGGGCCAGCCCGAGAAAGCGCTGGAAGTGTTCGAGCGCTGTGTCCGGATCGACCCACTGGCTTCGGCCTGCAGCGAGAACGAATACGACACGCTCTACGGACTCGGCCGCCATGAGGAAGCCTGGCAGCGTTACCTGGACTCCCTGGACCGCGGCGCGACCACCAGCCTGTGGACAAATTTCACGATGTTGGCGCGCGCCGGCGAAAAAGCGGCATTCCTCTTCGCCAGCAACCAGGCCCGGTACCTGCCGGGCTGGAACCGCCACGAAGCCCTTTACGAGGCGCATCGCGACCTCGGGGCCGATCATGGCGAGCTGCTCAGGGATATCCGCGCATTCGCGTCGCGCGAAGACATTGCCCTCGACAACGGCTACGTGACGCTGCTGCTGACGCCCCTGGGCGCCCACGACCTGAAACCCTTCATGGCATTGGCCTATGGCGAGGAGTACCGCCGCCACCGCCAGTCACCGGAGTTCAAGCAGCGGATCCGCGACGGTGGCGTCTACGACTACTGGCGAACGCATGGCTTCCCCGAGATGTGCCAGCCGGTCGAACCTGATGACTTCCGCTGTGATTGATCGTCCCCGCGATATTCCGAGCCACCAAGGAACCCGACCATGCCCCTGACCGTCGTGATCACCGGATGCAGCTCCGGCTTCGGCAAGCAGCTGTCCATTGAACTGGCCCGTCGTGGCGAGCGCGTCTACGCCACGATGCGCGGCACCCAGGCGAAGAACGCGGCGGTGGCCAAGGAGCTTCGAGACCTGGCGGCAAGCGAGGAGATCGACCTGCGCGTGCTGGAACTGGACGTGACGTCGAACGCTTCGGTGGACGCGGCGGCCGCCGCGGTCATCGCCGAATCCGGCGCCCCCGACGTGGTCGTCAACAATGCCGGCGTGATGTACGTCGGCTTCACCGAGGCCTTCAGCGCCGAGGAGCTGGCGGCCCAGCTGGACGTCAACGTGGTCGGCATCCACCGCATGGACCGCGCCTTCCTGCCTGCGATGCGGCAGCGAGGGAACGGGCTTGTCATCAACGTGAGCTCGATCGCCGGGCGCCTGAGCGTGCCATTCTTCGGCGTCTACCACGCCAGTAAATGGGCGGTGGAAGGCTATTCGATGGCGCTGCGCGGTGAACTGGCCTGCACCGGCATTGACGTGGTCGTTGTCGAGCCGGGGCCGTTCGCGACGGAGCTGTTCGGGCAGAGCCCGCGGCCCGCCGACGCCGATGGCCGGATGGACGCCTACCCGCCCGCGGCGCACCAGGCCTACACGCAGCTGCAGGCCGCTTTCGAAGGCATGTTCGACGATCCGGCCACGCCAACCGACCCGGCCCTGCTGGTCGAACAGATGATCGCGCTGATCGACACGCCGGCCGGCAGTCGCCCCTTCCGCACCGTGGTCGGCGTGGACGCCGGCGTGCGCGACCGCAACGCTGCGGTCGAGCCGTTCGATGCCGGGGTGCTGGCGGCCTTCGGCATGGCTGATTTCGCCGCGCTCAAGACGGGGAACCGTGGATGAGCAGCATGGACGGCAAGGTCGCACTCATCACCGGCGCCAGCAGCGGCATCGGCCGCGCCACCGCCGAGGCGTTCGCGGCAAACGGCGCCAGGCTGGTCGTGGCGGCGCGGCGGCAAGACGAACTGGACTCGCTGGTGGCCGGGATCGAGGCCAGCGGCGGCAAGGCCACCGCCATCCAGACCGACGTTTCCGTCGCGGCGGACGTCGAACGCATGGTCGCCCACGCGGTGTCCACCTACGGCCGCCTCGACTACGCCGTCAACAATGCCGGAATCGAAGGGACATTTGCGCCTATCACGGACCTGGCCGACGAGGATTGGGATCGCGTCATGGGGATCAACCTTCGCGGCACCTTCCTTGGCATGAAGCACCAGGCCCGCGCCATGCTCGCCGCCGGCAACGGCGGTGCCATCGTCAACGTCGGGTCGGTCAACTCTTTCCTTGGCTTCCCGACCGGCTCGGCCTATTGCACCTCGAAGCACGGCCTGGTCGGCCTGACCACGAGCGTGTCGGCGGAACTGGCCTCCAAGGGCATCCGCGTCAACCTGGTGTGCCCGGGCATCGTCGACACGCCGATGCACCAGCGCCTGCGCAAGGACTTCGGCGACGCCATCTACGACCAGGGCATCCTTCCCAGCGTGCACCTCCAGCGAGCCGGCAGGCCGCAGGAGATCGCGCAGGCCATCGTCTTCCTGTGCTCCGACGCCGCCAGCTACATCACCGGAACCACGCTGACGCCCGACGGCGGCCTGACGCTGACAGTTTGATACTTACGAGAACTCACGATGCTGCTTCGCCGCCCGGAAAATGAGAGCACTCGATGAGCTTCCTTGCCGAACTCAAGCGCCGCAATGTGATCCGCATGGCCGGGCTGTACCTGGTCGGGGCCTGGCTGCTGATCCAGATCGCTGAAACCCTGTTGCCGGCTTTCGACGTGCCGGGATGGGTGCTGCGCGCAATCATCATCGTGCTGGCGCTCGGGTTCCTGCCGACGCTGGTGTTTTCCTGGGTCTTCGAGCTCACGCCCGATGGACTCAAGCGCGATGGGGACGTGGCGGTCGACGCCTCCGTCGCCGCGCAGACCGGACGGCGGATGGAGAAGCTGATCCTGGGCGGGCTGGTGCTGGTCGTCGCGCTGATTGCCGCGGATCGCCTGTGGCCAGGGGCAGCAGTAGCGGGGTCAGATTCACTTGCCGCGCCGACAGACCCGGCCAGCGGACGGAATCCCGCCGCGGCAAGTGAGCCTGACGCCGCTCCTACCGTTCCTGTCGCCGCGGCCTCCATCGCCGTACTGCCCTTCGAGAACATGAGCGCCGACGTCGAAAACGGATTCTTCGCCGACGGCATCTCCGAAGAACTGCTGAACGTACTGGCCGGCATTGAGGGCCTGACCGTCGCATCCCGCACGTCGTCCTTCACCTTCAAGGGTACAAAGACGCCCGTACCCGAGATCGCGCGGCAGCTTGGCGTGCAGCACGTGCTGGAAGGTTCGGTGCGCAAACAGGGGGATCGCGTCCGCATCACCGCGCAGTTGATCCACGCCACCACCGACGCGCACCTGTGGTCCGAGACCTACGACCGCGACCTCAGCGACATCTTCAAGGTGCAGGAAGAGATCGCCCAGGCGATCTCCGACGAACTGGTTGGCCTGCTACCGGTGGCCCCCAGGATCTCGGTGACGGCCTCCACCGCGGACCTGGAGGCCTACGAGCGCTTCCTGCGCGGCCGTTCACGCTTCCACCAGCGGCGGGAAATGCTCGATGGCCTGGCTGACCTTCAGTTCGCGGTTGGACGCGACCCGGAGCTGGGCGAGGCCTGGGTTTTCCTTGCGGCCACGCAATACGTCTTGCCCGGATACGATTCTTCGTTGTCCTTTGATGACGCGGCCGCGGATGCGGCCAGTTCATTGGTCAAGGCCCGCCGCCTGGAACCCGGGCACGCGCTGGTGCATGCCCTGGAAGGCGTACTCCAGTCCCGGGAGAAGGGCTATCTGGCTGGCATCGACAAGCTGGCGTATGCGGCTTCCGTGCGATCCACCGACTCCACACCCCTGCTTTGGTACGGGCTCGCGCAGCTGCACGTGGGCTACATTGACCAGGCGGTCGAGACGCTCGAGCGTGCCACGCGCATGGATCCCTTCAGCGGCATCGCCAATGGCTACCTGGCCATCGCACTGATTTCGGCCGGTGACCAGGCCCGCGGTGCGGAGGCAGCGGAGCGGGCAAGCGAGTTGGGCTGGCCTATCGGCAGCAGCGTCTACATGATCGAATTGGCCAGGGCAGGCGATAAAGCCGCGGCATTGGCGATCGACCGCCAGACTCGTGCGTCGCCCGACCTGGAGTTTGCACGAGAGAACTCCGCCTTCATCGCGGCCCTTGAAGACCCTGGAAAGCTGGACGACTTCCTTGCCCTGGTCGGCCCTGCGCCGTCCGAGGGCCTGCTCGCGCTCGACCAGACGGACCTCTTCATGGACAACTGGCTGAAAGGGGCCCAAAGCGGAAAATCGGTCCTGGGCCAGGAAAACTACAGCCTGCGAATAGCGTGGATGCCGTCCACCCGCGAGGTCCGGGAGGATCCCCGCTTCTTCGAAATCGCGACCGCAAGTCGACTGGTGGATCTGTGGGAAGAACGCGGCTATCCACCGGGATGCTCAAGGGCCAAGGCGCCCGGCGGGGACCATTTGGACTGCGCCGGTATGACGCACAACGAAGCAGCACGCAGTAGCCAAAGGCAACCTGGCCGATGAACATCCTGAACGAATTGCGCCGCCGCAACGTCTTCCGCATGGCCGGCCTGTACCTGGTCGGCGCCTGGCTGGTCGTGCAGATCGCCGAAACCCTGCTGCCGGCGTTTGACGTGCCCGGTTGGGTGCTGCGGGCGACGATCATCCTGCTGGCGATCGGCTTTGTGCCGGTGCTGATCTTCAGCTGGCTGTTCGAGCTCACTCCGGAGGGCATCAAGCGCGATGGCGAGGCCGGCACCGGGCAGTCGGTCGCCGCCACCACCGGGCGGCGGATGGATCGAGTGCTGCTGGTCGGGATGCTGGCGGTGATCGGCGTGATCGCGGCCGATCGCTGGTGGCCCCGCGAGGCGCCCGACACCGACGGGGCATCGGCACCGAACGCCCTTGCCACTCCGACCGATGCAGACGCGTCTTCGGGCGCAGCGCTTGATCCGGCCGCCGATGCGGTGGTGGCCGGTATCGCCGTGCTGCCCTTCGGCAATCTCAGCTCCGATCCGGAGAACGCGTTTTTCGCCGGCGGAATTTACGAGGAAGTGTTGACCAAGCTGGCAAGCATCGGCGAGCTGCGGATCATCTCGCGCACCTCGATGGAGCGCATTGCCAAGGAGAACCTGGACGTCAGCGCCATCGGCGCGCGCCTGGGCGTAAGCCACGTGCTGGAAGGCAGCGTGCGCCGTGAGGGCGAGCAGATCCGGGTCACCGTGCAGCTGATCGAGGCCGCCACCGACGCCCACGTTTTCGCCGAGAACTACGACCGCACGCTGGACGACGTGTTCGCCATCCAGTCCGAGATCGCGCTGGCCATCGCCGATCAACTCGAGCTGACGCTTAGCCCGAAGCAGGTCAGCAATCTGAGCGAGCGCCCGACCAGCAGTCCGGCGGCCTACGAGCTTTACCTGCGCGCCATTGAAGAGCGCCAGGTCTGGCGCGGCAGCGACGGCTTTCTCGACATGATCAAACTGCTTGAGCCCGCGGTGGAGCTGGATCCGGAATTCCTGTTGGCCCAGGTGATGCTCTCCGAGGCCTATGGCCGCATGTTCTGGCTCGGAGCAGACCCTGACGGCAGCTATCGCGCCAAATCGGAGGCGCTGATTGCCGAGATGAAAACGCGCTGGCCGGATCGACCTGAAGTCGCCCTGGCCGCCGCCCAGTTCACCTACAACGTCGAGCGCGACTATGACTCCTCGCTGTCCCAGTACCAGCAGCTCGAGCCGCAGCTCCCGAACGACAGCGAAGTGCTGTTCGGCATTTCGGGGAGCCTGAAGCGGCTCAACCGCAACGAGGAATTTCTGCAGGCCGCGCGGCGCCTGGTCGAGTCCAACCCGGAGTCGCCGCTGGCCTACGGCGAGCTGCTGCTCGCGCTTCTTTATAACGAGCAGTACGACGAGGGCGTTGAGATCAGCGAGCTGGCGCGGACAAAGTTTCCGGACGTTCAGACCATTCGTAATACCGCAAGCTTGCTGAAGGTCCATCGCGACCTCGATCTGAAGCCGATCCTGGAAATGCCGCTCGCGGCCAACGATCCCATGGGGGCATGGGTGTCGATCGCGCGGTTCGCCAGCGGCGACAAGGCTGGCGCTCTCGATCTGCTGCGCACCGCCCACGCCGCGGTGCCAACCGAACGCGCGGTGGATGCTGCGCCGTATTTCGCCCGGATGTACCAACTGCTTGGCCAGGACGAAGAAGCGAACCGGATCGCCAGCTCCGCCTTCGAGGAGGTTCGGGCCATCATCGACACACCGACACCGCCATCTGGAATGACGCCGGGGCACTGGTATGCGCACGCGGCAACCCTCGCCGCGATGGCGGGCGAGCGCGAAACGGCGCTGGGCTGGCTGCGCCGATCGGAAGCCGCGCCCGAGCCGCTGGCGATTGAAGAGCGCGAAGACGTCGCACGAGCCCGCTCGGACGCACAGCTGGCGCTCGGGAATGCCGAGGCGGCGTTTCTCATTCGGCAGCCGTGGATCGAAGATTCGTTTGCCGAAGGCGAGCGCTACATGCTTGCAGCCAAGCCCTTTTACGACGGCCTGTACGGCGACTCGCCCAGCTACCAGGCCTTCATGAAGAAGGCCGCCGAGGAGAACCAGTGAGTTTCTTCGCCGAACTCAAGCGCCGCAACGTCATCCGCATGGCCGGGCTGTACCTGGTCGGCGCCTGGCTGGTCGTGCAGATCGCCGAAACCCTGCTGCCGATCTTCAAGACGCCGGACTGGGTGCTGCAGACGATGGTGGTGCTGCTGGCGCTGGGCTTCGTCCCGGCCCTCGTGTTCTCGTGGGTGTTCGAGCTTACGCCTGACGGCCTTCGGCGGGACTCGGGCACGGGCGGCGAACGCAGTGCGCGCAAGCTGGACATCACCGTGATCGTCCTGCTGCTGGCTGTAGTCGCAATGACGGCGTGGCACCGGTTTGCGCCGGTACCTGCCGCGCCACCGGTCGTCTCGATGGCCGAGCCCGCTGCCGCAGGCTCGAGGGCAAACGAGGTCATGTCAGCCGCGCCGGACCAGTCGATCGCCGTACTCGCCTTCGCCGACATGAGCGCCGGTGGCGACAACGAATACCTGGGCGATGGCATTGCCGAAGAGATCCTCAACGCCCTGGCCAAGGTGGAGGGGCTGAAGGTCGCCGGCCGCACCTCTTCATTCCGGTTCAAGGGCGGGGACCAGGACTTGCGGGAAATCGGCCAGGCGCTGGGCGTCGCCCACGTGCTGGAGGGATCGGTGCGCCTGCAGGACAAGCAGGTGCGTATCACCGCCCAGCTGATCCGCACCGCCGACGGTTTCCACCTGTGGTCGGAAACCTATCCGGGCACGCTGGACGATGTGTTCGCCCTGCAGGAATCGATAGCGCGGGCCGTCACTGACGAGCTGAAGGTGAGACTGGGGGCCCGGCAGCAGGCGAAGCTGGTGAACGTCGGCACCGAAAACGGCGAGGCGTATTCGCTTTACCTGCAGGCATCGCTGATCTTCCACCGCCGCCAGGCCCCCCGGATGGCCGAGGCCGAAGCGATGCTGCACCAGGCCGTCGAACTCGATCCCGGCTTCGCGCGGGCATGGGCTCGGATGGCCTCGCTCCGGGCGATTGCCAGCAACTATGTCAGCCTCGACCAATCGAAGTCTGTAGCGGGCGTCGAGGAGGCAGCGCGCAAGGCGATCGCAATTGATCCGACCCTGGCCGAGCCCCATGCCGCGATGGCGCTGATCTATGGGCATACCCGCCGCTTCGCCGAGGAACGCGCCGAATTCGCACGGGCGCTTGCGCTCGATCCCGACGACATCATGGCCAATCTCTGGCTTGGCACGTCGCTGGCCAGCACAGGTTACAACCGTGCGGCGGAGGAGCGGCTGGATCACGCGCTTGCCATCGACCCCCTGCTTCCGGTCGCCCTGCTGTGGCGCGGCCTTGCGCACATCGCACGAGGCGACCTCGAAACCGGGGAACGACAGCTTCGCCTCGCCCAGGAGAGTGGGCTTGCATTCGCCGGCCTGGGGCTTGGGGATCTCGCGGTGTTGCACGGCGACGTGAACGCGGCGGCCGAACATTTCGATGCTGCGTTCCGCGCGCTCGCCTCCGACATCCCGCGCGAATCCATCGCGATTTTCGCGCGTGCCCGCGCTGGTGATCCGGCGGCACGCGGCCCGGCGCTGTCCCAGGTCAACGAGTTGCTGGCGCAGCCGTCGGATGTGGTGCCGGGCCTGGCCGTCTACATGCTGCTGGCGCTGGGCGAAACCGATCGCGCATTCGGTTTGCTCGCGGTGGCGCCGACCTCCAATGAGGCATTGGTTTTCGAGGCCATTTTCCGCCACTGGCCCGACATTCTGCGATCACCCCGCTTCCCCGAACTCGCACGCCAGGTTGGCTTGGCCGAGCTGTGGGACCGGGAGGGCGCCCCTGACGACTGCCGCAAGGTCGGCGACAACTGGATCTGCACGCCATGAGCTTCCTCGCCGAACTCAAGCGCCGAAACGTCATCCGCATGGCCGGCCTGTACCTGGTCGGCGCCTGGCTGGTCGTGCAGATCGCCGAAACCCTGCTGCCGATCTTCAAGACGCCGGATTGGGTGCTGCAGACGCTGGTGGTGCTGCTGGCGCTGGGCTTCATTCCTGCGCTGGTGTTCTCCTGGGTGTTCGAGCTGACGCCTGAAGGACTCAAGCGGGACAGGGAAGTCGCTCCCGATGAGTCCATCGCAAACCAGACCGGCCGGCGCATGGACAAGCTGATCCTGGCCGGGATGGTGGGCGTGGTGCTGCTGGTTGCCGCCGACCGGATGTGGCCGGAGCAGGGGCCAGGTGCAATTACCGCCCTGGCAAAAACCGGTTCCTCTGAGACAACCGGGAGCGATATTGCCCCTGAGCCCGAAACGCCCGCCGCGGCAAACTCGATCGCAGTGCTGCCCTTTGCCGACCTGTCCCCCGACGGCGACCAGGCCTGGTTCGCCGACGGCATCAGCGAGGAAATCCTCAACGTGCTCGTCGGCGTGGACGGCCTGACGGTGGCATCGCGCACTTCATCTTTCCAGTTCCGCGAGCAACAGGCCCTGGGCATCCCCGCCATCGCCGACGCGCTGGAAGTTCGGCACGTGCTGGAAGGCAGCGTCCGCCGCGCGGGTGACCGCCTGCGCATCACCGCGCAGCTGATCGACGCCCAGAGCGACAAGCACCTTTGGTCGGAAACCTACGACCGCACGCTCACCACCGACAACCTGTTCGACATCCAGGACGAAATCG
>CAZXTV010000026.1:0-13635 GCA_964643705.1 uncultured Arenimonas sp.
AGGGCGAATGAGGGCCAGACGCTACTTGACATAATATACATTATGCGCAATATGCTCTCGCCCTGGAGCTGGCCAGCGAACGCCTCCAAAGGCTCCAACATCGGCCACGCGCTGCTTGCCTTGGCATTGACCGCCAATGCCGGGCTACCATCGGCCGCGCCTGCGGCGGACCATGGTGCGCATCACGTTGGCTCCCTACCGACGGGAAAAAGTCCATGTCCTTCATCAAGAGCAGTTTGATCCTCGTGGGTTTCGGTGTCGCGGCGCTTGCCGGCGCCATCTATTTTGGCGCGGTCCATCCAGGCGCTGACGAACCGCATTCAGCGGTCGTCTCCACGTTGATTGAATCCGCGCGTGACCGCGCCATCGCCGTCCGTGCCCGCGATGTCATCGTGCCGACATTGGGCGACGAAGCGCAGGTACTTAACGGGGCGGGCAACTACGCGGCCATGTGCACCGGCTGCCACCTCGCACCTGGCATGGGGCCGACCGAACTGAGCAAAGGCCTGTACCCCGCGCCGCCCGCCTTGTCCCTGGTGGGCGTGCGCGACCCAGCTCGTGCCTTCTGGGTCATCAAACACGGCATCAAGGCCTCAGGGATGCCCGCCTGGGGAGGAAACATGCCGGACGAGTACATCTGGAACATGGTTGCGTTCCTCCAGAAGATGCCGGAGCTAACCCCGACGCAATACGAGGCCCTGGTCGCGAGCAGTGGTGGCCATCACCACGGCGGCGGCGAGAGCATGCCGGCGCCACCCCAGCCCCCGGCGCATGACGATGCCGGCTCGCCTCCTCACGATCATTGATCTTGCCGGGAGCGCGGCGCCCAGGGGAGAGTCCGGCCTGTAAAATGCCCCCATGCCAGGCCCCGAAACCGCTCTGCCCAAGGTACCGGAACCACCCCGGAATCCGCTTTGGCTGGGCGCCGTCCTGTTCGTGGCGGCGGCCTTGGCTTCGATCTGGTTCGTCAGCCAGCTCTCGAGTTTCGGGAAGACCCTGGAACACCGCCACGGCGTTGCTGTCGTCAGCACGGCGGCGGCGTTGCTCGACGCCCGGGAAATCGCAGCCCTGCGTGGCGATGCCAGCGACGACGGCACGCCCACCCACGAGGCCGTCCGCGCCCGCCTGCGCGCCATGCGCGCAGCCAACCCGGAATTCCGCTTTGTCTACCTGATGCGGCCCCAAAGCCCGGGCAGCGACCGCTTCGTGTTCCTGGCCGATGCCGAGGACCCCGGGTCGCCGGATTATTCCGCGCCAGGCGACGTCTATGACGGACCCTCCGACAACCTCCACCAGACCGCGACCACCGGCAAGCCACAGTTCTCCGAAGCGATCGAGGACCAGTGGGGCGCCTGGGTCAGCGCCCTCGCCCCCATCCACCGCGACGGCCAGCTGGTCGCCGTGCTTGGCGTCGACATCGCGCACCAGGAATGGCTGGACGCACAGGCGCGCTACCGGGGCATTGGCCTGGTCATCTCGGCCCTGGTGCTGTCGCTGATCGCCTTGTTCCTGATCGGACTGCACCTGCAGCGCCGCGCCGGCAACCGGATGGCGGCCCTGAGCCACCAGCTTGCCGCCCGCCTGCACGAACTCGATCGCGCCCAGGAAGGCCTGCGCCTGGCCGATGTCGTGGTCCGGCACACCAGCGAGGCGATCATGGTGCTCGACCCGAAAATGCGCATCCAGCGCGTGAACCCGGCCTATGAAAAACTCACCGGCCGACGCGAAGCGGATGTATTGGGCGCCATGCCGCCCGCCTTCACCCACGACCCTGCCCTGCACAAGCGCGTCCAGGCCGCGGTGGCCGCCGGCGACCATTGGCAGGAAGAAGTCTGGGCCGTGCGCGACGACGGCTCGCGTTACCCCGTGGGCGCGCTGGCCGAGGTGGTGCGGGATGAGGACGGCCGGATCGAACATTTCATCGTCGTGCTCCAGGACCTGTCGACGCAAAAGGAAATCGAAGATCGCCTGCGCGAATTGTCGGCCACCGATGGCCTGACCCGCATCCCCAACCGCCGCGCCTTCGACGACGGGCTGGCCCGCGAATGGGAGCGTGGCATCCGCCAGGAAAGCCAGCTGTCGGTGATCATGGCCGACATCGATTTTTTCAAGCGCTACAACGACCAGTACGGCCACGTCGCCGGTGACGCCTGCCTGCAGCAGGTGGCGGCGGCGCTCAAGGCCGGCGTCCGCCAGGGCAGCGACCTGGTGGCCCGTTACGGCGGCGAGGAATTTGCCGTGATCCTTCCGGGCGCGGACCCGGCGTCGGCGCGGGTCGTGGCCGAGGCCCTGCGCCGCCGCGTCGAAGAACTGGCCCTGCCCCACGACGGCAACGACGCCGTGGGCGTGGTCACCATCAGCCTGGGTGTGGCCACCGTGACCCCCTCGCACGATGTCGCGCCCACCAGCCTGGTGGAAAAGGCCGACCAGCAGCTTTACCGTGCCAAGGCCGGCGGCAGGAATCGCGTCGAAGGCTGAGCTCGCCGCGGGTACAATGCCGGCATGGCCAAACCCAATCCCCTGCAGGAACAGTTGCTCAAGGCCGGCCTGGCCAAGAAGTCCAAGGTCGCCGAAGTCGCGCGGGCGCAGGACAAGGCGCGGCATGCCAAGGGCAGCAAGGATCCGGACGACATCCGCCGCGAAGCCGAGCGTGTTCGCGAAGAAAAGGTTGCCCGTGACCGCGCCCTCGCCGCCGAAGCCAAGGCCAAGGCGCAGGCCGCCGAACTCAAGGCCCAGGCGCGGCAGATCATCAAGGACAAGAAGCTGCCGCCCGCAGGCGACAGCGAATACCGCTTCAGCGCCAATGGCGCCATCCGCACCCTCCTCGTCAACGACGAACTGCGCCGCAAGCTTTCCGCCGGCCAGCTGGTCATCGCCCGCCTGGACGACCGTTACGTGCTGCTACCACGCGCCGCCGGCGACAAGGTGCGCGAGCGCCACGCCAGCCTGATCGTGCTCGACCATGGTTTGCCCGCCGGTACGCAGGCCGATGCGCCCTCCTCCGAAGACGACGCTTATTACGCCCGGTTCAAGGTGCCCGACGACCTCATCTGGTGACGTTGAGGGGCCAGGCGATCCGTGCAAAATGCAAGGGCCACCGTGCAAATTCCACGATCAGGATGAGCTTTTGCGTCCCGAGCCGGACTTCTTGCCGCCTCCGTCCTCCTTGTTGACGGTGGCCCAGGCGCGCTTTTCGGCCTCTTCCTGCGACACACCGCGCTCCTTGTAGCTCTCTTCGATGTGTTCGGCCTTGCGCTTTTGCTTGTCGGTATAGCTGGATTTGTCTCCGCGTGGCATGGCGGGCTCCTTGTTGGTACGGAACTTGGAAGGTATTTCATGCAATCCAAAAACCATGCCACCCGGGAGACCGCATGAACCCCTATATCCGCTTCGCGCTGATGCTGCTCACCTCCGGCCTGTTGATGTACGGGCTGATGTACCTGCACACCTACGAAACCGCCCACGTCTTCTTCAGCCAGACGCGCGCCTGGATGACGGTGATCATGGTCGCCGGCATGGCCGTGGTGATGCTTGGCTTCATGCAGGGCATGTACAAGGACAAGCGCCTGAACCTGGGCATCCTGGGCCTGGTCGCGGTGGTTTTCGCCGGCAGCCTGTGGCTGCTGCGCAGCCAGTCCACGGTGGACGACGTGTCCTACATGAAGGCGATGATCCCGCACCACTCCATCGCCATCCTCACCAGCAAGCGCGCCCGCATCGACGACCCACGGGTGCGCGAGCTCGCGGACGAGATCATCGCCGCCCAGGAGCGCGAGATCGCCGAAATGAAGGCGCTCATCGACGAGCTGGAATCGCGCTAGTTCCGACATGCATGCGGGCACCGTTCACCCTCGGGAAACGGCCCGCGTGCAAGGCTGGTTCCACTTGCAAGCACCTTGGAGGATCGTTTCATGAAGACCAAGCATGTATTCCTTGCACAGGACGTCGATGTCGCCGCACGCGCCGTCAATGCGCTGCGCGGCGCGGGCATTGCCGACGAAAACATCGCGCTGATCGCACGCTCCGACCTGGAGATGCAGGTCATCCCGGAAGAATTCCACGAATCGCGCACAGATTTCATGCCGGCGGCGCTCAAGGGTGCGCTCGGCGGCGGGGCCACCGGACTGGTGGCCGGCCTGGTCGCCGTGGCGATTCCTCCGCTCGGCGTCACTCTCGCCGGCGCTGCCGCCATCACCGCCGTGGGTGCAGCCGCGGGTACCTGGTCGGCGGCCCTGATGGGCTCCGCCCTGCCCGACCCGGTGCGCCAGCAGTTCGAGGACGAGGTCAAGGCCGGCCGGATCCTGGTGGTCGTCGATGGCAGCGATGAAGAGCATGCGAAGCTCGAGCCGCTGCTTGCGCAGGCGGGAACGCGCCGGCTCGCGTTCGAAGAAAGCTCGCAGATGACCTGAGCCGGTTTCACGGCCTGAATGCGCGCGCGGGGGCAAGCTGACCGCCTGCAGTTCCCGTCAGGTGCCCCATGCCCCGCCATCTCCGCCTCGTTTACGCCAGTCGCTCGACCTTCCCGCCGATCCGCGACGGGGCTGGCATCCATCCGGAAGTAGCCCGCATCCTGGTGCAGTCGCGCCGCAACAATGCCCGGCAGCGCATCTACGGCGGCCTGTATTACGCCGACGGCAGCTTCTTCCAGTGTCTCGAGGGCCGCGAGGCCGAGGTGCAGGCGCTTTACGAGCGCCTGGCGGGCGACGAACGCCACCGCGATGTGCGCCTGCTGGACCGCCGCAAGATCGACGAACCCAGCTTCGGCGACTGGGCCATGAAACACGTTCCCAACGCCCCCGAGGTCCAGCAGCTGCTGGCCCGCCACGGCCGCAGCGGCTTCGATCCGCATTCCTTCCCGCCGGCCCTGGTGGACGCAATGGTCGGCCTTCTGCTCGAACGCCCCGATATGGCGCCGCCCGGCGAACCGGTGTCCGGCCTGGAACCCGCCGCGAGGCGCATGCTGCTGGCGCGGGTGGCGGTGGCCACCGGCCTGGTCGCGGCGGTCGGCGCAGCCGCGGCGAACTGGCTGCGTTAAGCGCTGCCCGAGGCCTCTGGCCCGCAACCCGGGCACTGCGGGTCCGCACGCAGGCGGGTTTCCCGGAAGCGCATCGCCAGCGCATCAAAATGCAGCAGGCGGCCCGACAGCGGTTCGCCGATACCCAGCAGCAGCTTTATCGCTTCGGTGGCCTGCAGCAGGCCGATCACGCCCGGCAACACACCCAGCACGCCGGCTTCGGCGCAGTTGGGCGCATCTTCGGCGGCCGGTGCTTCGGGGAACAGGCAGCGGTAACACGGCGCGTCGCCACGCCGGCGCCCGGCGTCGAAAACGCTCACCTGCCCTTCGAAACGATGCACCGCGCCGTACACCAGCGGCTTGCGATGGCGCAGGCAGGCGGCGTTGAGCACGTAGCGCACGGGGAATTTGTCGGCGCCGTCCACCACCACGTCGGCCGCCTGCACCAGCGCGTCCACGGTCTGGTCGGTGACCCGCACCCGTTCGGCCTGCACCTGCACGCGGGGATTGAGCGCCTGCAGGGCCCGGGCCGCGGAGTCCACCTTGGGCTGGCCGATGCGGTCTTCGGTGTGCAGTACCTGGCGCTGCAGGTTGCTGCGGTCGACCACGTCGTCATCGGCGATCACCAGCTGACCGACACCCGCCGCCGCCAGGTACAGCGCCGCCGGCGAACCCAGGCCGCCGGCGCCAACCAGCAGCACGCGGGACGCCGCCAGCTGGCGCTGGCCTTCGAGTCCCACCTGCGGCAGGCGCAGGTGGCGCGAATAACGTTCCAGGAAATCGGCGTCGTCCGGGGCACCCGGCGTCGTGGGCAGGTCTTCGCGGCACCAGCCTTCGTAGCCGCCCGCCACCGAACACAGGTGCGTGTAGCCCTGGGCCTGTAGCGCCTGCGCCGCCAACATGGAACGCCGGCCGCTGCCGCAGATCAGCAGCAGTTCGGCGCCGGTGTCAGGCGTGATGCGACCGGGCGCGGATTCCAGCGCCGACCGTGGCACCGGCAGCGCGCCTTCCGGCAGTCCCAGCGCGTGTTCATCCGGTTCGCGCACGTCCAGCAGCCGGCTGCCGCGCGCCATGCGGCGGCGAGCTTCGGCGGGGCTGATTTCTTCGATCGGTGGCATCGACCCAGTCTAGCCGCGACCCGCCGCGCAAGGCAGGCATTCGACCACGGTCCCGGCGGCAACATCGCCGGTGCCCTCGGGCAGGACCAGCAGCACGTCGTTGCCCGCGGCGGCGGCCAGGCGATGCGAGCCGGTGGCGGCGTCGGGAACCACATGGAGCTGGCCGGTCCCGTCCACCTGCAGGCGGCCGCGCATGAACTCACGCCGGTCGTGGCGCTTGTGCACGGCCTCGGTGAGCTTCGCGCGCCAGCACGTGCGCGCTTCCCTGCGCCCCTGCAGGCCATCGATCAGGCGCCGTCCCAGCGTCAGGAAGGTCGCCAGCACCGACACCGAATTGCCGGGCAGGCCCAGCAGCAGCGACTCGCCCAGGCGCCCGAACAGCAGCGGCATGCCAGGCTTCATGCGCACCTTCCAGAAATGCGTTTCGCCCCGGGCCTGCAGCAGCGCCGGCAGATGGTCCTTTTCGCCGGCGCTGACGCCGCCGCAGGTGATCACCAGGTCGAAGGAAAACGCAGCATCCCCGAGCATCGCGGCAATGCGCGCCGGGTCATCGGGCAGGATCGGCCAGGCCACCGGCTCAAGGCCTTCGGCCAGCAGCAGCGTCTGCAGCAGGGCGCGGTTGGAGTCGTGGATCTCACCCGGGGCCAGCGCCTGGCCGGGTGGCCGCAGCTCGTCGCCGGTTGTGAAGACGGCCACGGTCGGGCGACGCGCGACGGCGAGTTCGGGAAGGCCCAGCGCGGCGGCCAGGCCCAGGCGTGCGGGTGTCAGCACGTCGCCGGCGGACAGCAGCTGCGTACCCGGCTGCACGTCCTCGCCGGCACGGCGGATATGGTCGTTCACAGTCGGCGCGTGGTCGGTGGTGAAGCGGTCACCGTCCAGCCGCGCGTTTTCCCTGATGACGATCGCCTCGGCGCCGGCCGGAAGCGGCGCGCCGGTGGTGATGCGACTGCCCTGCCCCGCCGCCAGCACCAGGCCCTGGTCGGCGCCGGCGAACTGCTCGCCCACCAGCCGCCAGCCGGCTTCGGGCATCGGCAGGCCACGCACGGCGAAACCGTCCATGGCCGCGTTGTCGAAGTTGGGCAGCGCGATCGGCGCTACCAGGTCTTCGGCCAGCACTCGGCCCAGGCCGCGCTGCAGCGGAATGCGTTCGGGGGAAAGGCGGTGGCTGGCCGCGATGCGATCGATGATCGCGGCGGCCTCGTCGAAACTGATGCGTGTGGGGAAGTCAGGCGTCATGGTGTCTGATCATAGGCCTCGGGTGTATTGGCGTTGCCCAGGCGCGCGGGGGAGATGTCGAGCGTTGCCGGGTCCAGCGCGGCCAGGACGCGATGTACGGCGGCGTCACCGGCGTCCAGGGCCGAACTTGCGGCCAGGTGCAGGCCAGCTGCGGGCCACAGGCCCAACAGGGGCTGCAGCCCGCCGGCGTCGCGCAGCCAGGCGCCCTGCGGCGACGCCATGTTCGCGAGCTGGTGGAACAGGTTTTCCGGCAGGCCGAAGACGTCGACCGGCAGCACGCACAGCCAGGGCGTGCGGCAGGCGGCGGCCAGCGATTCAAGGCCGGCCAGCGGGCCAGGCTGGCCCGGGCGCAGGTCCGTTACGCAGGTGAAGCCACGGTCGGCCCAGCGCGGGTCCGGCGTTCGCACGCTGGCCAGGCGTCGGGCGAAGCCTATGTTTCCGAGTTCCTGCAGCAGGGCGTCCAGCGCCGGTTGGCCGGCGCGCGGCAACCAGGCCTTGTCCTGCCCCCCGACACGTTCGCCGCGGCCTCCGGCCAGGACGCCCAGGCTGACGGCAGCCGCCCGGATCACTTCCCGCGCTTGACGTGCCGCATCAGGCGGCGCTTGGCCTTGATCTGCCGGTCGCTGAGCGGGTTCTTCTTGCCCTCGTAGGGGTTTTCGCCTTCCTTGAAGATGAAGCGCACCGGCGTGCCGACCAGCTTGAAGCGCTTGCGGAAGAAGTTCTCGAGGTAACGCCGGTAGCTTTCGCTGAGCACGCGCAGGCGGGTGCCGTGCACGATGAACGTGGGCGGATTGGCGCCGCCCGGGTGGCAATAACGCAGCTTCGAGACATGCCCGCGCACGGCCGGCGGCGGGAAGCTCTGGTAGGCGATTTCCAGCGCCTTGGTGACTTCCGAGGTGCTGAATTCCTTGGTCGCCGAGGCGTGCGCGCGGTGGATGGCGCGAAAGAGTTCGCGCATGCCGGTGCCGTGCAGCGCCGAAATGGGCAGGCGTTCGGCCCACTCGCAGAACGACAGCTTGCGCACCAGCATGCCTTCGGTCTGTTCGCGCTGGTATTTGCTCTGCCCGTCCCACTTGTTGACGGCGATTACCAGCGCCTTGCCGGCCTGCAGGATAAGGCCCAGCACGGTGGCGTCCTGTTCGGTCACGCCTTCGCCGGCGTCGAGCAGCACCACCGCCACCTGGCAGTTTTCGATGGCCTGCAGGGTCTTGAAGACCGAGAATTTTTCGACCGCTTCTTCCACCTTCGAACGCCGGCGCAGGCCGGCGGTGTCGATCAGGCGGTAGTCGCGGCCGTCGCGGGTCAGGTCCACGGCGATCGAATCGCGGGTGGTGCCGGGCACGTCGGAGGCGATCATGCGCTCCTCGCCCAGCAGGCGGTTCACCAGCGTCGACTTGCCGACGTTGGGGCGGCCCAGGAAGGCGATGCGGATGCGATGCGGGTCGTCGGCAAGCACCGCGGCGTCGCCGTCTTCGGGCAGCTCCGGGATGACCTGTTCAAGCAGTTCGGGCACGCCGCGCTGGTGCGCCGCGGCCACCGGGATGACCTTCTCGACGCCGTAGCGGGCGAATTCGGCCAGGACGGCCTGCAATTCCAGGCCGTCCACCTTGTTGACCACCAGGAAGAAGCGGCGGCCGGTCTTGCGCAGCCAGGCCAGGATGGCATCGTCGATCGCCGACGGGCCTTCACGGCCATCGACCACGAACAACACCAGGTCGGCTTCTTCCACGGCCGCGCGCGCCTGGCGCGCAGTGGCGCCGGCCAGGCCTTCTTCGTCACCGGACAGGCCGCCGGTGTCGCACAGGCCAAACGGCCGGTCTTCGACCAGCCGGCAAAATCCATAGTGGCGATCCCGGGTGACCCCGGGTTCGTCGTGCACGAGCGCGTCGCGGCTGCGCGTCAACGCATTGAACAGCGTTGACTTGCCGACGTTCGGACGGCCCACGAGAGCAACCAATGGCAACAAGCGGAACTCTCCCGTGGATTACGTCGGCCGGCTTATTGCGCCGGCGACGGGTAAGCGGACAGGCGACCCTCGGAATCCAGCACCACCAGGGTGCCGGTCGGGGTGACCTGGGGGGTGCCGCGGATCGGCGCCCTGCTGGCGCGGTCGCGCCCGACGATGACGCCATCATCGGCGCGCAGCCAATGCAGGTAGCCTTCGACGTCGCCCACCACGAGGTAGCTGCCGTGGATGGCCGGCGTGGTCAGCCAGCGGCGGGCCAGGGCTTCCTGGCGCCACAGGGCCGAACCGGTGTTGCGGTCCAGCGCCCAGACGGTGCCCGAGGGATCGGACAACACCACGCGGTCACCCAGCAGGGCCAGGCCCGAATAACCGCCGGTGTCGCGGTTCCAGAGCGGGCGGCCGTTCTGGGTCGAGATGGCCATCGTCTGGCCGGCGAAGCTGGTGGCGTAGAGTTCGGAATAACCCAGGGCGATTTCGCCGTCGACGTCGGCCATGCGGTCGAGGTCGTTGCGGCCTTCGGATTCCGCGATCAGCTGTGTCCAGGCCACCTGGCCGTCGCCGATGCGCAGGGCGACGACGGTGCCGTCGTCGTAACCGAGGTATGCGAGCTGGCCGTCGCTGACCGGCGCGCCATTGCCACGCACGCTCAGGGCCGGGATGCCGCGGTCGAACACCCACTTGCGGCTGCCATCGGCGGGGTCCAGGCCAAAGGTACGGCCGTCGTTGCTGCGCACGATGATGCGCTCGGGGGTGACCAGGGGCGCGGCGATCACCTCGGAAGTGACCTTGGTGCGCCAGCGCTCGGCGCCGGTTTCGGCGTCCAGGGCGACCACTTCGCCGTTGCGGCCGCCGGCGACGACCAGGCCGTTGCCGACACCCGGGCCGCCGCTGAGGCCACCGTCGATGGACTTGCGGCGCCAGAAGAACAGGCGGCTGCCTTCCTTGCGGGTCGGGGCGACTTCGGAATCCCAGAGGACCTCGCCGGTGTTGGCGCTGATCGCCAGCACGCGGCCTTCGTCGTTGGAAACGTACAGGCGGTCGCCTTCGATGGCCGGACGCTGGCGCAGGCCCAGGCTGGCGTTTTCCTTGCCGAGCTTGCGCGACCAGGCCTTGTCGACGGCGATGGGGCTGGCGATGTCGGTCAGCTCGGCCGGTGCCAGGGCCTTGCTGGCGCTGTCGCCAAACCAGCCCTTCATGGTGGAGCAGCCGGTGGCGGTAGCCAGCAACGCGGCGATGATCAGCTCTTTGACCGCATTGGCATTTGCGCCGGCCGCGGTGAACTTCATTTCGACGATGCCACGGGTGGGCGCCGCCACGTCGAGCGCGGCCAGCGACTGCTCGTAGGCCGTGCGGGCCTGTTCGCGGTTGCCCAGGGCCAGTTCGGCATCACCACGCAGCTCGCCGGCCACGCCGGGGTAGCTGGGCAGCGGATGCGCGTCCAGGCGCTTGATGACCTCTTCGTGCCGTTCAAGGCCGGCCAGCAGGCGCATGGCGCGCAGCTCAAGCAGTTCGGCCAGCGCCGGGTCGATGTGTTCGGTCGGCACGGCGTCGAGCTTGGTGAGCGCCTCCTCGGCCTTGCCGTCGGCCTGCAGGCGCTGCGCTTCGTTGAGCGCGATCAGGGCGACGTAGGGGGTGTCGGGCTGGTTCTGGCGAAGCGCTTCGGCGTGGGCCAGGGCCTTGTTGGTCTGGTCGCCGTCGGAAGCGCGGCTATAGGCCAGGAACTCGGCCGCAGCCTCGACCTTGCGCTGCTCGCCCTGGTTCTGCCACCACTGCCAGCCACCCAGGGCCGCCAGGCCGAGGGCGACGCCGGTGATGAGGGAAGAGCCGTTGTTCTTGAGCCAGGCGCGAACGCGTTCGCCCTGTTCGTATTCGTCAATCTGGTCCATGGATCACTTCTTCGGGCTTGCGCACGGACGGCGCAGGCGGTGGTTCGGGTGGCCCGGGCAGCGTGGATTAGCGCGCAGGCCCGGGTTCGCCGCCAGAGGATACCGTAAAGCGGGCGACGTTCGCCGCGCGGAAGGGTGCGATGTTCACCGGCTGGCCATCGTGGAGCACTTCCACGGCGGCTGCATTGCCCAGCGTGATGGAGCCCGCCTCGCCGTCGGCGTAGCGGCGTTCAGCGCCGGCATCGAGCAGCGCACGCTCCACGGGGCGACCCTGGGGATCGTTCACTTCCAGCCAGCTCTGGCCGCTGAAGCGAAGCACCAGGCCATCCTGGCCCTTGAGCGCGGCGGGCAGCTCCGGCGATGGGGCTGCGTTCGGGACCGGCGCCATGGAGGCCATCACCGGCTCCGGACTGGACGGCTTGACGACGGGGGCCGGCAGGGCGACGGCGCTGGCTTCGACGCGGTCCGGCACCGGATCGAGCGCGGCCAGGATCGACGGGTCGGCCTCGAGGGTCAGGGGCAAGGGGCGTTCGCTGTTCTGGTAGTGCCGGGCAACCAGCACCACCGGCACCACCAGCACGGCGGTCATCACCAGGTAGACGACGTTGCGCAATGACCTGTCCACCGTGCGGCGCAGCCGCGACCGCGAGGTCATGGGCACCAGGGCGGGCGCGGGCGCGGGTGAAACCACCGCCTGCAGCATCTCCTGGGGCAGGCCCAGCAGCCGCAGGTAGCTGCCCAGGTAGCTGCGCACGTAGATCGGTGCGCCCAGGCGTTGCCAATCCTCGCGCTCCATGGCGTCGATGATGGCGACCGGCAGCCGCAGCTGCTGGCCAGCCTGCTCCTGGCTCAGGCCAGACGTTTCGCGGGCCCTGCGCAGGCGCAGGCCAATGGGATCTTCAAACAAAGCTTCCTGCCGGCCTTCGGTACTCATGACTGCGGAGACTCCTCCCTGGCGGTTGGCGTGTAGTCGGGGTAACCCTGGCGCAGCCGTGCGCGGTAGCGATCGGCCGCGGCGCGATCGCCCGCGCCTTCTTCGATGGCGATGGCCAGTTCGAGCAATTCAGCGCCCACCTCCCCCACCGACTCGCGGCGCTGGAAGAAGGCCCGGGCACCCATGAAGTTACCCTGCCGGTATTGCAGTCGCGCCATCTGTTCGAGCAGCGCCGGACCGTCGGGCTCGATGCCCAGGCCCTTGCGCAAGGCAGTCTCGGCCCGGTCAAGGCGCCCGCCCTGCATGGAACAGCGCCCGGCGTTGTAATACGCCTGCGCCTTGGCTTCGTAGAAGGGGTCGAGCACCGCGCGGGTCAATACTGCGTCGGCCTCGTCGTACTCCTGGCGTTCGCACAGCCAGGCCCCGTAGGCATTGAGGACGTGGCCGGTGTCGGGGGCCAGCTTGGCGGCATGGGCGAAATGTTCGCCGGCCCGGACCTGGTCATTCAGGGCCTGGCGGATCATGCCCATGACCACCTGGACGTCGGCCGAACCCGGATCGCTGCGCATGGCGCGCTGTGCGCGGTCCATGGCGATGTCGAGCTTGCCCGACGCCAGGTAGTTCTGCGCCAGCTGCAGGTTGGCCAAGCCCTTGTTGCTCATCTCCGGCTGCACCTTGGCGGCGCGCGAGGCACTGCCGCCCGTGCCGGCGCAACCGGCCAGGGCCAGCGCGAGCGCGCCGGCGAAGAGGAACGGGTAGGACTTAAGCCGCATCGGAAACCCCCTGTTGTTCGAGCTTGCGCTTGAATTCGGACTGGCGGCGCGTGCGGTCCATGACCTGGCCCTTGAGCTGGCCACAGGCCGCGTCGATGTCGTCGCCACGGGTACGCCGGACCATGGCGAGCACGCCGGCGTCGAGCAGGATCTTCTGGAAAGCGCGGATGTCGGTTTCGCCGCTGCGCTCGAAGCGCGTGCCGGGAAACGGGTTGAACGGGATCAGGTTGACCTTGCCCGCGTCCGCGTACTGCATCTTGTTTGAAAACGACTTCATCAGCTTCGCCAGTTCGCGGGCGATGGCCGGGGAATCGTTGACGCCCTTCATCAGGGTGTATTCGAAGGTGATCGAGTCGCCCTTGCGCTTGTTGCGCAGGTAACGCACGCACGACTCCATCAGCTCGGCGATGGGGTACTTCTTGTTGAGCGGGATGAGTTCGGTGCGAAGTTCGTCATTGGGCGCGTGCAGCGACACGGCCAGGGCCACGTCGGACTCGACGGCCAGCCGGTCGATCATCGGCACCAGGCCCGAGGTGGACAGGGTGACGCGCTTGTTGGCCAGGCCGAAGCCCAGGTCGTCGCGCATGATGGACATCGCGCGCACGACGTTGTCGAAGTTCAGCAGCGGCTCGCCCATGCCCATCATCACCACGTTGGTGAGCTTGCGGTTGAGATGGGTCTTGTTGCCAAGGTGCTTCGAGGCCACCC
>CAZXTV010000026.1:13659-13994 GCA_964643705.1 uncultured Arenimonas sp.
TGCTGAGGTTGCGGTTGAAGCCCTGGGTGGCGGTGGAACAGAACTGGCAGTTCAGGCCGCAGCCGACCTGGCTTGACACGCACAGCGTGCCGCGGCCCTTGTCCGGGATGAACACGGCCTCGATGGCGTTGCCGGCGTCCATGCCCAGCAGCCACTTGTGGGTACCGTCCGCCGACGGCTTGTCGAAAAGCACGTTCGGCGGGCGGATTTCAGCGACCGCCTCGAGCTTGGCGCGAAGCACCTTGCCCACGTCGGTCATTTGTCCGAAATCGGTGACGTGCTGGTGGTAGATCCACTTCATCACCTGGTGGGCGCGGAAGCGCTTCTCGCCGAGG
>CAZXTV010000027.1:0-13806 GCA_964643705.1 uncultured Arenimonas sp.
TTATCCATGTCTGAGCAATACGACGTCGTCGTCATCGGTGCCGGCCCCGCCGGCTACCACGCCGCCATCCGCGCCGCGCAGCTGGGCATGAAGGTCGCCTGCATCGACGCGGCCCTGGGCAAGGACGGCAAGCCGGCGCTGGGCGGCACCTGCCTGCGCATCGGCTGCATCCCGTCCAAGGCGCTGCTGGACAGCTCGCGCCAGTTCCACAACCTGCAGCACCTGTTCGGCGAGCACGGCATCAGCGCCAAGGACCCGAAGATCGACGTCAAGACGATGGTTGGCCGCAAGGACAAGATCGTCAAGCAGTTCACCGGCGGCATCGCCCAGCTGTTCAAGGCCAACAAGATCACGACCTACTACGGCTTCGGCACCCTGCACGCCGGCAAGAAGGTCGTGGTCAAGCAGCACGACGGCAAGGACGTCGAACTGGTCGGCAAGCACGTCGTCATCGCCGCGGGTTCGGATTCGATCGAACTGCCCTTCGCCAAGTTCGACGGCAAGCACGTCGTCGACAACGTCGGCGCGCTGGATTTCGAAGCCGTGCCCAAGCGCCTTGGCGTGATCGGCGCCGGCGTCATCGGCCTCGAGCTGGGCAGCGTCTGGAAGCGACTGGGCGCCGAAGTCACCATCCTTGAGGCCATGCCCGACTTCCTGGCCACGGCCGACGCCGAAGCTGCCCGGGTCGCGCTCAAGGAATTCAAGAAGCAGGGCCTGGACATCAAGCTCGGCGCCAAGGTCAGCAAGGCCGAGGTCAAGAAGAACGAAGTCCACCTGACCTACAACGACGGCAAGGACGACCAGTCCCTGGTCGTGGACAAGCTGCTGGTCGCCGTGGGCCGCAAGGCCGCCACCAAGGGCCTGCTGGCCGACGACAGCGGCGTGAAGCTCAACGAGCGCGGCCAGGTCGAAGTGGACGAACACTGCAAGACCAGCGTCGACGGCGTCTGGGCCGTGGGCGACTGCGTGCGTGGCCCGATGCTGGCGCACAAGGGCTTCGAGGAAGGCATCGCGGTCGCCGAGCTCATCGCCGGCCTGCCCGGCCACGTCAACCTCGACACCGTTCCCTGGGTCATCTACACGGAGCCCGAGATCGCCTGGGTCGGCAAGACCGAAAAGCAGCTCAAGGACGAGGGCATCCCGTTCAAGACCGGCAGCTTCCCGTTCGCGGCCGTCGGCCGCGCGGTGGCCATGGGCGAACCGGCGGGCTTCGTGAAGGTGATCGCGCACGAAGAAACCGACCGCATCCTGGGCATGCACCTGGTCGGCGTGAACGTGTCCGAGCTGGTGCACGAAGGCGTGCTGGCCATGGAATTCCACGGCTCGGCCGAGGACCTGGCGCGCATCTGCCACGCCCACCCGACGCTTTCGGAAGCCATCCACGACGCCGCCATGGCGGTCGACAAGCGCGCCATCCACAAGGCGAACTGAGTCGTGTCCCTGCCCGCCAGCTTCCGCGCCGTCCGCATCCACGGGGAAGGTGGCCACCGGGCCGGCATCGAACAGGTCGGCATCGACGACCTCTCGCCGGGCGAGGTGGTCGTCCGCGCGGAGTGGTCGAGCGTCAACTACAAGGACGCCCTGGCCGGCACCGGCGAGGGCAAGATCCTGCGGCGTTTCCCGCTGGTCGGGGGCATCGACGTCGCCGGCCACGTGGTGGCCTCCACCGACCCGCGTTTCCGGGAAGGCGACCCGGTGCTGTGCACGGGCTCGGGCCTGTCGGAAACCCGCGACGGCGGTTATTCCGAATTCGTGCGCCTGCCCGCGCAGTGGACCATCCCGCTACCGGCGGGTCTGGGCCTGCGCGAGGCCATGATCCTGGGCACGGCGGGTTTCACCGCCGGCCTGTCGCTGCTGCGCATGGAAGCCAACGGCCAGACCCCGGACATGGGCCCGGTGGTGGTCACCGGCGCCACCGGCGGCGTCAGCATGCTGGCCATCGACATCCTGACCCGTGCCGGTTATGAGGCGCACGCGATCACCGGCAAGTTCGACCAGCTCGATTTCCTGACGCGGCTGGGCGCCAGGCAGGTGCTCGACCGCAAGGACATGCACTGGGGCCAGCGGCCGCTGGAAACCGCGATCTGGGCCGGTGCCATCGACAGCGTCGGCGGCGACACCCTCGCGGGCCTCAGCCGCGCCATCCAGCCCTACGGCAGCATCGCCGCCTGCGGCCTGGCCGGGGGCCACGTGCTCAACACCACCGTGATGCCGTTCATCATCCGCGGTGTTTCCATCCTGGGCATCGCGTCGGCGGGCACCCCGCGGCCGCAGCGCGAGCGGGTCTGGCAGCAGCTTGCCGGCCCGTGGAAGCCCACGCACCTGGACGCCATCTGCACGCGGGAAGCCACGCTGGACGAGCTTCCCGAAGTTTTCCCGACCATGCTGGCTGGTGGATCCTTCGGACGAACGGTCGTCAGGATCTGACCCGGGTTGCACCTTGACCGCCCCCCCGGCATACAATCCCCATACCTGTTGGAGGCCCATTCATGGCACGCATCCTGATCGTCGATGATTCCCCGTCCCAGCTGATGGGCATGAAGCGCATTGTTGAAAAGCTGGGCCACGAAGCCCTGACCGCCGAAGACGGCGCCGCCGGCGTCGAAGCCGCCAAGGCCAACATCCCCGACCTGATCCTGATGGACGTGGTGATGCCCAACCTCAATGGCTTCCAGGCGACCCGTGCGATTTCCAAGGAATCGACCACCGCCCACATCCCGATCGTGCTGGTCACCACCAAGGACCAGGAAACCGACAAGGTCTGGGGCATGCGCCAGGGCGCGAAGGCCTACATCACCAAGCCGTTCAACGAAGCCCAGCTGATCGAGGTCATCAACAGCCTGCTCTCGGCCGGCTGATTGAAGGTTCGTTTTTGGACGCGGAATTACGCGGATCGAAACCGATAAGAGCGGATAGAACGAAACAGGAAGGGGTCCCGCTTGCCGGGGCCCCTTTTTTTCTGGTTATTCCTGATTTTGCTCTATCCGCTTTTATCCGCGCGCATCCGCCCTGATCCGCGTACCAAAACGACCCCTCACGCCCGACGCGGATCGAAGTCGAAAGCTTCGGCCATCTGTTCGTAGAGGGCCTTCTGGGCATCGGTCGTGGCCTTGGGCGCGCGCACTTCGATTTCGACGATCTGGTCGCCCGCCGCAGGCTTGCCGGGCAGGCCACGGCCACGCAGGCGCAGCTTGCGGCCGGTGTCGGAATCGGCCGGCACGCGCAGCTCGACCGTGCCGCCCAGGGTCGGCACGCTGACCGTCGTGCCCAAGGCCGCCTGCCAGGGCGCCAGGGGCAGCGTGTAGAGCACGTTGCGGCCGTCCACTTCGAACTCGGCGTGCGGCCGGTAGTCGACCTCGAGCTTGAGGTCGGCGCCGCGGCGACCCTGCCCGGCCAGCCGGATCACCTGGCCCGGCTTGATGCCGGCCGGGATGCCGACCTCGAGCTTGCGGCCATCGACGTCGATGCGCTGCTTGCCACCCGTATAGGCCAGTTCCAGCGGGATCGCCAGCTTGGCCCGGGTGTCGCCCGGCGGCTCGGGCCGGCCGCGCGGGCGGGCGCCACCGCCGAAGAGTGACTCGAAGAAGTCGCTGAAACCACCGCCGCCGAAGTCCTGTTCGAAGCGGAAGCCCTGGCCGCCGAACCCACCGGCGCCAAAATCCGGAGGGGGCCGGAAATCCTCGCCCGGGCGATAGCCCTGCGACTTGAGCTGGTCGTAGGCCGCGCGCTTTTCCTTGTCGCGCAGCACTTCGTAGGCCTCGTTGATGGCCTTGAAGCGGTCCTCGGCACCGGCTTCCTTGCTGACATCCGGGTGGTACTTGCGCGCCAGCCGGCGGTAGGCGGTCTTGATTTCCGCCTCGCCAGCCGTCTGTTCCACGCCCAGGGTGTCGTAGTAGTCCTTGAACTGCATGTCATTGCCTTGGAAAGTAATAACCTGCGGGGGCCGCGGGTTGAGTTTACGCAGGGCCGCAAGCCCTGGCTTCTAAGATTGGGCCGCCGGCCCCGGCTTCAAGCCCGGCCCTGCCCTGCGCTTGCCCCCCGTTTGCTTTCCCGCGGCCTTCCGATATAACCAAGCGTCAACCCCCCACCTCATTGCATCCCGGAGCCCCCATGACCATCCAGGTCGGCGACAAGATTCCCCAGGCCACCCTCAACGTGCTGCGCGACGATGTCCAGGCCGTGGACACCCGCGAGCTTTTCGGCGGCAAGAACGTGGTGCTGTTCGCCGTGCCGGGGGCTTTCACGCCGACCTGCTCGGCCAAACACATGCCCGGTTACGTCGAGAACATGCCCGCGTTCCGCGAGCGCGGCATCGAAGTGGCCTGCCTTTCGGTCAACGACGCCTTCGTCATGGGCGCCTGGGCCAAGGACCAGGACGTGCCGGCCGAGCTGCACATGCTGGCCGACGGCAACGGCGCCTTCACCCAGGCCCTGGGCCTGGAGCTGGACGCCACCGCCTTCGGCATGGGCCTGCGTGCCAAACGTTTCGCCCTGTATGCCGAAGACGGCGTGGTGAAACAGCTGCACGTCGAAGCACCCGGCGAGTTCAAGGTGTCGGCGGCAGACTACGTGCTGTCCCAGCTTCCCGCCGCCTAGTCGAGCACGCGAAGCTTCAGTTCGGCCCAGGCCCCGGTGTCCGCCAGCGCGGTGACGTGCTGGGGACCGGCCTGTTCAAAGCTGACCGTCCAGCTGCCCTGGCCGCGGGTTTCCCCGGCCAGGCGCCCGTTCACCAGCCACTGCACCCGCGCCGCCGTGCCCAGTGCGCGCAGGCGAAGCGTCGGTGCCCGGGCGCTGCCGGGTGGCGCCGCCAGCACGCTGCCTTCGGCGGGTCCGTCGATGCGCAGGTTTTCCAGGCCCGCCAGCGCATCCACCGCGCAGTCGGCTGAAAGCGGCGGGATGGCGGAGGCCTTGCGCTCGATCGCCGGCAGCCAGGGCGTGGCCAGGCTGGGCCAACGCGCGATCTCGCGCCGGCTCCGTGTCGGGTTGCCCCGGCAGTCGGCGGAAAGCCGCAGCCCGCTGCGCGCGTCCACCTCGATCGCCAGTCGCCCCGCGCCCCAGGTGCGTGCGTCGCGTTCGGGCAGGGTCGGCGGCAGCTGGCCGGCCAGGGTCCAGGCCTCGCGCCGGCGGTGGCACAGGCCAGGCGCCAGGGGATCCGGCGGCAGGCCCAGCGGCCAGCAGATCTCGTGCTTTTCGACGGTCGCCGGCATCGGCGGGCGCTGGCCGTCGCGCGGGTCGCGCGGCAGGCCGTCGATTACTTCGAACAGCAGGGGCAGCGCGGTGATCGCGCCGTACTGGCCCGGCAGCGGCGTGCCGTCGGGCCGGCCCACCCACACGCCAACCGTGTAGCGCGCCGTACTGCCGATCGCCCAGGCGTCGCGGAAGCCATAGCTGGTCCCGGTTTTCCAGGCCACGCGCTGGCGGCGCGACGCGTCCACCACGCCGTCGCGAATCCCCGGGCGGCCGTGCTGTTCCAGGATCCCGCGCACGATCCAGGCCGCGCCCTCGGACAGCAGGCGGCGCTCGCGCAGGGGCGTTCGCCGGGTGTAGCGCACCTCGCCCGCCAGCCCGCCGCGATTGAACGCCGCATACGCGCCGACCAGTTCCTCGAGCCGCGTGCCGGTACCGCCCAGGATGATCGACAGGTTGGGCTTGGCCCCGCGCGGCAAACGCAGGCCGACGCCGCCGTGCGCCAGGCGCGCGGTGAACCGCTCGGGGCCCACCCGGTCAAGCAGGTCCACGGCCGGCACGTTGAGTGAAAGCCGCAATGCCTCGGCGACCGACACCGGCCCGTTGAAGGTCGGGTCGAAGTTGGCCGGGCGGTAATTTCCAAAGGACTGCGGCGCGTCCAGCAGCAGGCTTTCCGAGTGCACCAGTCCGTCGTCGATGGCCAGGCCGTAGAGGAAGGGTTTGAGGGTCGAACCGGGTGAGCGCACCGCGCGCACCATGTCGACGTGGCCCAGGCGGTCGGCGTCGGCGAAATCAAGCGAGCCGACGTAGGCGCGTGCCTCCAGCGTGGTGTTGTCGACCACCAGCAGGGCCGCCGAACTGCGCTCGGGCAAGGGCGCGAAATAAGCGGCAAGCCGCGCCTCCAGGCTGCGCTGGAGGTCGGCGTCGATCGTGCTGGCGATGCGGCCTTCGCCGGGAAAGGCCGCGTGCAGCCGTCTTGCCAGAAGCGCCGCGTGCATCGGCGGTCGCAGTCGCCGGGAAACCACCGGCTCGATGCGCGCGGCCGCGACGTCGGCGGGCGTCCAGTCGCCCTGCGCGGACAGGCGCTCGAGCACCTTGTCGCGCGCCACGCGCGCCAATTCCGGGTGCCGGTCGGGCCGCAGCCGGCTTGGCGCCTGCGGCAGCACGGCCAGCAGCGCCGCCTCGGCGCGCGAGAGCTCCCGCGAGGACTTGCCCAGGTAGGCCCAGCTGGCGGCCTCCACGCCCTCCACGGTGCCGCCGAAGGGGGCGTGGTTGAGGTAGAGCGCCAGGATCTGGTCCTTGTCCAGGCGCCACTCCAGCTGCAGCGCGCGCAGCGACTGCCGCAGCTTGCCGGCCATCGTGCGCGGATGCGGTTCGAGGATGCGCGCAACCTGCATGCTCAGGGTCGATCCGCCCGACACCACGCGGCCGTGCCGGAGGCGCTGCCAGGCGGCGCGGCCCAGGGCCAGCGGGTTGACGCCCTGGTGCCAGTGGAACCAGCGGTCCTCGTAGGCCAGCAGCGCCTGCAGGTAATAGGGCGAAACTTCGTCCGGCGTCACCGGATAACGCCAGGTGCCTTCGCGATCGGGAAAGGCCCGCAGCGGCGTGCCGTCGGCCGCCAGCACCACGGTGGCGCCCCCGGTCCCGGGCAGGGGCGGCGGGAACAGGCGGTCCAGCGCCCACCAGCCGCCCAGCCAGAGTCCCAGGGCCAGCAGCAGCCCACGACCCGGTGCCCTCGCCCCGCTGGCCCGCCGGCTGCCGGAATCGCCCACTCAGGGCGGTCCGACGGTCACCGTGGCCGGGTTGGCGCGACCGGTGCCGCGCAGTTCCGGCCGGTACATGTCCTCCGCCTGCGGCGGCGGCACCGCGTAGGTGCCCGGCGTCACCGCGCGCACCAGGTAGAACAGGTGCGCAGGCTGGCCGGGATAGAGCTTGAGCGCCGCCACGTAGCGGTCGTCGCGGTATTCCTCGTGCGCCAGGTCGGCGGAGAAATTGCGTTCGGACAGGGTGATGCCGTTGATCGTCACCCCGCTCCACTGGTCCGGGTCGCTGAGGTTGAGGTTTTCGATTTCCAGGCCCGCGGCCAGGCGGTCG
This sequence comes from uncultured Arenimonas sp., assembly GCA_964643705.1. Classification (GTDB taxonomy): domain Bacteria; phylum Pseudomonadota; class Gammaproteobacteria; order Xanthomonadales; family Xanthomonadaceae; genus Arenimonas. The sequence goes on from CAZXTV010000027.1 coordinate 7,282, forward strand.
ACCACCAGCGCATCGGGCATGGCCTCGCGCGCCTCGATGCGCAGCGCGGCCACCAGCACCTGGCCCTCGCGCAGCGGGCCCGGTTTCCACGGACTGCCGTCGGGGTTGTGCCAGCTGCGCACGACGCTGATCGCACCGTCGTCGAACTCCGGGGCGCGGCGCGGGATACCGGCGACGTCGAGCATGCTGAACACCGGCGCCTCCGACGCCGCGCTGAAACGAACGCCCGCCGCGAGCTCGCCGTGGTCCAGGCTGCGCACGTGCAGCCGATCCGGCGCCAGCGTGGTGCTTTCGCCGCCGGCCACGAGCGTGCCCGAGAAGGTGCGCTCGCCGTCCAGCGCCAGCTGTCGTCCCAGGCGCGCCAGGGCGATCTGTTCGCGGGTGCTGTACCAGGCCGGGCTGCCGCTGCCGCGCGCCTGCAGGTCGCGCGACAGGGCCAGCAAACGATCGTCCCGGCCCGGCGCGTCGCGCCCGTGTTCATGCAACAGGGCCAGCACCAGGGCCTGGTCGCTGATTTCGCTGCCGTAATCACCCAGCCAGCGCGGCCGGCGCGACGCCTTGGCCAGGCCTTCGCGGATTGCGGCGTCGCCGCGCGCGCTGTCGCCCTGTTTCGCCAGCGCCAGGCCCAATTGCACCAGCGGCAGGCCGGTCAGCGCCTTGTCCCGCTGGTTGTCATGCAGGGCGCGCAGCGTACCCAGCGGGGCGCGGTTGAGGCTGGCCAGCACCAGGCCGGCCTGGGCCTGGTAGGCGAAACGCAGGTGGTCGGACTGGTCGTAGGCGTAGAACGGCAGGCCGCCCGACAGCAGGTCCTCGTTGAGGCGCTCAAGGGTTTTTTGCAGCATCGCTTCGGGCACGGCGAAGCCGGCGTCGCGCGCGGCCAGCAGGAACTCGGCGATAGCCGGCGTCAGGATCGGCGAGGTGTCGCCGCCGCCCCACATCGAAAAATGACCGCTGTCGGCCTGCAGCGCCGCCAGTCGGCTGATGCTGGCCTCGAGGCGGTGGCGGCGTTCGTCCGGCGCCAGGCCGGCCAGGTCGAGGCTGGCGGCGGTGTCGGGGTCGAGCAGCAACGCGGCGTGGCCGCGGCTGAGCGTCTGTTCGGCGCAGCCATAGGGGTAATCGAGCAGCTCGCGCAGGGCCTGGGCGAACGGTACCGGCGGCTGCGCGGCCAGGGTGAGCCGGGCCGTCACGGTGGCCGGCATCAGCCCCTCGGCCAGGCTTGCGTCCAGCGCCAGCGTGGCGCCGGGCGCCACCGACTGCGCCCGCGAGCGCGCCACCGAGCCCCAGGCCGGGCGTACCGGCAGGTCGAACTCGCGGTTGACCGAATGCCCGCCGCCTTCGACCTGCAGTTTCAGCAGGCCCAGGCCAACGCCTTCGGTGGCCGTCAGGGCGAACGTGAGCGTCTGGCGGCCTTCGGGCGAAAGCGTGGCCGTGCGCGCACCGCCGGCTATCGCCAGCGGCCCGTCGGTGCCCAGGCGCACCTGGAATTCACCGGCCTTGCCGGTGAAGTTCTGCAGGTCGACCGTGACCGTGCTCCGGTCGCCCGGCGCCAGCACGCGCGGCGCGCTGAGTTCGGCCAGCACCGGCGCCCGCAGCACGCTTTCGGTGCTGGCCTGGCCATAACGCTGGTCGGAGAAGACCACGGTCGAAACCCGCAGCGTGCCGTTGAAATCCGGGACCGGAAGGGCCACGGTCGCGCGGCCCTGCGCGTCGAGCTTCACCGGACCGGCGAACAGGTCCACGGTCTTGACCCGCGCGGTCGGGCGCCGCGCCTGTGGCAGCGCCGCCAGCGCCATGTCACCGCCGAAACGCAGGCGCGCCGACTCGCCGTCGAAACTTTCGATCACGCGCCCGTAGAGATCGTGGGCTTCGACGCCGAGGCGGCGCTGGCCGAAGAAATGCGCGGCGGCATCGGGCACGGGGAAGCGGGTGATGTTGATGATGCCCAGGTCCACCGCCGAAATCGTGGCCCAGGCGGTTTGCCCGGCCAGCGCCGGGGCCGCCACCGTCACCGGCAGCTCGGATTCCGGCTCGGCGAGCTCCGGGGCCTCGATGCTGACCTCGATGCGGCGTTCGTCGCGGTCCATGGGTACGTGCACCACGCCGACGGCACGCGCCGGCGTCACTTTTTCCAGGGCCGACCCGCCACGAAGCACCAGCGCGGTGATGTAGACGTCGTGCCGTTCCCAGGCTTCGGTCACCTCCAGCTCGTAGCTTGCGCCGGGCTTGGCTTCGAGCGGCTGCACGTGCAGCAGGTGGTCGGACTCGACCAGCAACAGGCCAGGGCCGGGCTGCGGCGGCGTCACGGTGACCACCAGGCGGTCACCGGCGCGGTAGCGGGTTTTGTCCAGCGCCAGCTTCACCTTGTCGGGGCGCGCGTCCAGGCCGCGGTTCTGGTTGTCCCAGCTCCAGCCGGCGACGAAGGGCAGGCGCGTCACCAGGCCGGTGGCCGGGTCACGCACCTCGAGGCGGTATTCGCCCCACTCCACCTGGAAATCGATGCGGCTGCCGCCATTGCCGCGCGCCGCCAGCTCGCGTGTTTCCACGGTTTCGTGGCGGGCGGTGAAATCAAAAGCCCAGCCGCTGTCGTCGCGGCGCCAGTGGTAGTCGCGGTGTTCGCGCACCAGGCTCACTTCCAGCGGCCCTTCGTGCAGTTCGCCGGCGGCGTTGCTGCGCAGCACTTCGAAGCCGGCATTGCCGTTCGCCGGCGCACCTTCCTTGATGTCGAACAGGGGCCGCACGCCCACCAGCACCGGCGCCGGCCACAGGCTGCGGGCCAGGGTGCGGGTCACCGGGCGGCCGCCGCTTTCGTAGACGCTGCCGGCGACCAGCACGGACACCGGGCCGCCGGGTTTGGCCACTTCCTCGGGAAGCGCGATGGCCTGGGCAAGCTTGCCGTCGGCATCGAGCTTGGCATCGATCACGTCGCGCGGTTCGCGCGGCATCGCCTGGCCGGGGTCGCCAAAATGATGGTCGGGCAGCGACGCGACCGGATGCAGCGCCGGCGACAAGGACAGCTTCGCCGTGAAGCGGTTGCCGGCCGCGGGCGCGCCGTAGAGGTAGGCCGCGTCGACGGCCAGGGCCAGGGGCTGGCCGGGCGCGAGGGTTTCGGGAGCGTCCAGGTCGAGCTTCAAGCGCTCGGGCAGGAATTCCTCGATGCGCAGCGCCAGGCCCTGCACGACCTCCTTGGCGCCCGGGGCGGTGCGGAACTCGACCCGCCAGCGCCCGGTCGGCGCTTCCGGCGGCAGCGCCTGCTGCCATTGGTAATAACCACCCTCGCCCGGCAGCAGCCGGGTTTCCAGGTAAAGCTTGCCATCGGGCTGGCGCAGCGCCAGGAACAGCGGCTGCGGCTTGACCGCCTTGCCGTCGTGGTCGCGCATCAGCGCGGAAATGCGCACGGTTTCGCCGGGGCGATAGAGGTCGCGGCCCGACCAGGCGAACACGTCGAACCAGGCCTGGGCACGCCCGGCCACCGCGAATTCGGAAAGGTCCAGGGCCGGTTGGTTGAAGGGAAGCACCGAGACATCGTTGCCGCTGCGGGCCACCAGCACGTGGCTGGCGTCGAGGGCATAGGCCACGCGGGCATTGCCGGCGGCATTGGTCTGGGCGGACACGACGACGCTGCCGTCGCGGCCCAGCACTTCCAGCTTCACGTCGCCGGCCGGGTCGCCGGACTTGAGCGAGGCGACATGCACGAAAACTTCCTCGCCATAGGCGCGCAGGTGCAGGCCCAGGTCGCTGACGAAGAAGATCGCGGTTTCGTATTCCTCGTCATAGGCGCCGACCCGGCGCATCAACGCGAAATAGACGCCGGGCTTCTGCAGCTCGGAAATGTTCTGCACCGGCAGGTAGGAAACACGGCGTTCGTTCTGCGCGCCGCCCAGCATGAACCGGTTGAGGTAAACCGGCTCGGCGACCCGGGTGATCGCCACGCGATCCTGCCAGCGACTCTCGGACAGGTCCCAGCCTCCGCGTCGTCCACCGCGCTGGTAGCTGACGAAGAAGTTGGCGACTTCGGCGTCGCGCACGCGCAGGAACTCGACGTCGACCTCGGGCACGTTCACCGACACCACCGGCAGGCCGCGGGTATCGCGCGCGGGCAGCACGCTGCCCTGCGAGGCAAAACCCACCGCCGGCTCCACCGGTGCCGTGTCGAGCTCGCGTTCGATGTCGGCACCCAGGCTGCTGCCGTCGGCGGCCGCCAGCGCGCCACGCAGGCGCACGCGATACTTCCGGCTGGCTTCGACGTAGGGGAAACGAAGGACCTTGGCGCTGTCGTCGAGCACCCAGCTGCCCTTCACCACCTCGCCGCCGGGTCCGGTGACCGCGATGCGTTCATCGAAGGCCTGGCCGGCGGCCAGTGGCCGGGTGAAACGCAGTTCGATCGCGGTGGCGCCGTCGTGGCTGCCGTGGCCGGCGCCTTCGAGCGTGAATTCATCCGTGCCGGTACGCGTGTCGACCGGCGCGCCGCCCTGGAGTTCCGGCACCTGGCCGGCGTCGCGTTGGCAACCGGCGGCCAGCAAGGCGGCCGCGGCGACCAGTACGATCGCGGCAGCGCGTCGAAGCGCGGATTGAAAGGGCATGGCCTGGCTCTCCGGGGGACGCGGCCAGTATAGGCCGCCCCGCGCGTCGCAACTGCCCCGGGTTTATTCGCCGGCGATCGGCAGCGACGCGGCCTGCGCGGTCGCGGCGGCGACCTTCTCGACCGGGATCATGCGCAGCACCATGTCGGCCATGTCCATGCCGATGCCGGTGTTGCGCGAACGCATCAGCTGGGCCAGGTCCACGTCCACGTAACCCATCGGCACGCCTTCGTGGGAAAAGGCCATGCCCGGCACGCCGTCCACCAGCAGGCGGAAGGTCGGCGTATGGGTTTCGCCCAGCACCATGCCGGGGCGGAACACGGCGACGCCGCCGTATTCGTCCGAGGTGCGCAGCACCGAGAAGAACACCATGCCCGGCTCGGCCGGCGCGCCTTGCGAGAGGTCGATGAAAGGCAGCGCGCCTTCCGGATCGCGCAGGCGCAGCCAGGCAAGGCCCAGGGCGCTGTCGCGGGTCACCAGGTCGGCCGGCTGCCATTCATCGCTGCCGGCCAGGCGAACCCGGAAGTCGCTGGACTTGGCCACGGGCGCACCCTCGGAGCCTTCCTGGAAGCTGGAAAAATCCAGGCTGATCGTGCGCTCGGGCACCAGCAGCAGGCCGTCGGCACTGACCAGCACGGCCTGGGTACGATCCTCGACGCGCTGTTCGTTGCCGGAGTTGGTCACCGACATCACGAACTTCACCGTCACCACCGCATCGGCGTGGCGTTCGCCGAGCAGGCTGAAGATTTCGCGGTAATCGTCGAACGGCTCGTCCGCAGTCGCGGCCTGGAGCGGCATGGAGCCCAGCAGCAGGGCCAGGGCAAACAGTCGGACGAGGGTCATGGGGTCTCCGTGAGCCAATAACGTTCAAGGTAGAGGATGCGCGTTTCGGCGCCACGCAGCACCTGGACCGGGATCACCCGGCCATTGCCACTTTCTAGCGCGGCATCGAGCGCCGACTTCAGGCTGGCCAGGTCGACCACCGCCTGCTCGCCCAGGCGCACGATGACGTCGCCCCGTTGCAGGTGGGCCAGGCCAGCGGGGCCGCCGGCTTCGACGCCATCGACCATCACGCCCTTCTGGCTGGCGGGCAGCTCGCGGGCGGCGCGGTCGTAGAAGCCGAGCTCGCGGGTCTGCGCGCGCAGACGGGTAAGCGCCAGGGTGCGCAGCGACGCGGTGTTGGCCGGCGCCGCCCGCAGCGACACCTTAAAGGCCAGGTCCTTGTCGCCCCGGCGGGCCTGCATGGTGACTTCCTGCCCCACCGCCTGGTCGCGCACCCGCTGGTGGAACGGCAGGTCGGAGGTTTCGTTGGCGGCGCGCAGCGACACGCCGTCGATCGCCGTCAGCAGGTCGCCGATGCGGGCGCCGGCCTCGCCCAGGGGGCTGCCGGGATAGACGCGGGTGATGCGGAAGCCCGGGCCGGGAAGGCCGAGTTCACGGGCCAGCGACGTGGTGATGGGCTGCACCTCGACGCCCGACCAGGCCTTGTCGAGCTCCGGCAGCGGCACGCGCACCTGGTCGCCATGCTTGGGCACCAGCAGGGCGATGCGGCGTTCCGGGCCCCGGCGGTATTCAAGCACCAGCGGCTGGCCCTTGGGCGGCGGTTCGCCGGCCACGGCCTCGAGCGTCACCAGGTCGGGCACCGGCTTGCCGTCGACGCTGATCAGCAGGTCGCCGGCGTCCAGCGCCGGCCGCGCGATCGCCGCCGGGCCACCGGGACGCAGGCCCGTGACCAGCAGGCCGCGTTCGCCCTCGAGGTTGCGGCGTCGGCCCATCGCGGCGGTCAGTTCGGCCAGGGACGCGCCAAAGGGTGCGAAGGCCCGCTCTTCACCGCGATCCTCGGGCTGGGCCCGGGTGGTGAGCGTCAGCTCGCGACGCCTGTCGTCCTGGGCGATGCCAAGCCGGACCTTCGCGCCGATCGGCAGTTCGGCGATGCGCCGCTGCA